>CAVQQX010000179.1:0-49484 GCA_963714645.1 uncultured Gammaproteobacteria bacterium | reverse complement strand
CGCGCCGGTGTCGGGAGCCAACCGCAACGCCACGGTCTGCTCGGTGTCGACCAGGTCGACGAGCACGGTGCCGTCGAGCGCGGCGCAGCCTGCGACCCGGGACGATCCGGTCACGTCGCAGAACCGTCGCACGAGTGGGGGTCCCTGGTGATGCGCGAATCCGATCCGCCGACGGGGTGCGGTCGGTGACATACAGCGAGCCGTCGGACGGGTCGACGCACTGCTGCCGCCGGCGCCCATCCCAGACAGCGCGGTGGTCTGAGGCGCCTGATCCACGGTGGTCGGCTGCTCGATGCGCAGCACCTTGCCGGCCAGCGACGCCGGATCGTTGGCCTGCGCCGGATCGCCGGCGTCGCCGGTCAGCACGAGCAGGGTGGTCGGGCTGGTGAAGACCAGCGCTCCGGCATTGTTGGTCGGGCCCTTCGGGATCCCGGTGAGAATCGGCTTGGGCGGGTCGCTGTCGGCGATGCGGACCACCCGGTTGTCGGTAGGGGTGCTGACGTAGGCGTACATCAGCCGGTCCTGCGGGTAGGTCGGCGATTTCGCCGATGTCGAGCAGCCCGCCGTCGCCGGCCGGATCGACCGGGATGGTCAGCTTGACCACGGGCTCCGCCTTGGTGGACACCTCTTTGATGACGCCGCTGGTCCGCTCGGCGACCAGGGCCGACTGGCTGTCGCCGCCCATGATCAGTCCGCTCGTGCTTTCCAGGCAGCCCTGCATCACACCGGGCGCCGGGCACGCCTTCGGGAATGGGGTGCCCGGCAGCGGCGGCGGCGGTTCGGGCGTGGCGGGCGGTGGGGGCGCCATCTCGGGTTCTGTGGTGAACGGTTGCGACTGGGCGTCGTCGAACCGCGCGCATCCGGATCCGACCAGCAATGCCGCACACAGCAGCACGGCCAGTCGCGCCGGCATGCTCCGTGTCGGTCCGGCCCCGTGTCGGTGTCCACGGGCTGAAGTGTCCAGGGTAGGGGACCGGGCTGTAGGTTTGACAGTCCCGGCCCCGCTCCCTAAAATTTCGGCCCCTTGTTTTGGGAGCCGGGCGGCCATCCCCCCGCCCGGGTCCCCGTCGAACCATTTCGGGCCGCCGCAGGGCGGCCCGGTGTTTCTTGCCTGATGCAACGCGGTGGCGCCCCCTCGGCCACCTACTGGAGTCGGCCCGCAACATGTCTACCGTCAATCAGCTGATCCGCGCCCCCCGGCGCGAAGACGCGGCCAAGAGCAAGGTGCCCGCGCTCGGCAACTCGCCGCAGAAGCGTGGCGTCTGCACTCGCGTCTACACCACGACGCCCAAGAAGCCGAACTCCGCGCTGCGCAAGGTCGCCAAGGTGCGCCTCACCAACGGCTACGAGGTGATCAGCTACATCGGCGGCGAAGGCCACAACCTGCAGGAACACTCGGTCGTGCTGATCCGCGGCGGCCGCGTCAAGGACCTGCCCGGCGTGCGCTACCACACGGTGCGCGGCACGCTCGACTGCGCCGGCGTGGGAGAGCGCAAGCAGAGCCGTTCCAAGTACGGCGCCAAGCGTCCGAAGAGCTGATCCCCGAAATCTCCAAGCACTGGTCACTAGTCACCAGCCACTAGTCACAGGCCAACGCGGTACACACCATGTCTCGTCGCTCCCAAGCCCCCACGCGCACCATCCTGCCCGACCCAAAGTTCAACAGCGTGCTGCTGGCGAAGTTCATGAACATGGTCATGGAGCGCGGCAAGAAGTCCGTCGCCGAACGCATCGTGTACGGCGCGATCGACCGCATGGCGGAGAAGACCGGTCGCCCGGCCGAGCAGACGCTCGACCTGCTCACGCAGGCGCTCGACAACGTCAAGCCGATGGTCGAGGTCAAGTCGCGGCGTGTCGGCGGCGCCACGTACCAGGTGCCGATCGAGGTGCGCGCGCAGCGCCGGCAGACGCTCGCGATGCGCTGGGTCATCGAGGCGGCGACGGCGCGCAGCGAGAAGTCGATGGCGCAGCGCCTCGCGTCCGAGCTGCTCGAGGCCTCGGAGAACCGCGGTGCCGCCGTGCGCAAGCGCGAGGACACTCACCGCATGGCCGACGCCAACAAGGCCTTCGCGCACTACCGCTGGTGACGGCGGGCGCGGCGACGCGCGACTGAACGCGCGCGCCCCCGGCGCCACCCGACGACCAGAACCCAAGGACCGCACCGTGCCACGCACCACTCCGATCGAGCGCTACCGGAACATCGGTATCTCGGCCCACATCGACGCCGGCAAGACGACGACGACCGAGCGCATACTTTTCTACACCGGCGTTTCGCACAAGATCGGCGAAGTGCACGACGGCGCTGCGATCATGGACTACATGGAGCAGGAGCAGGAGCGGGGCATCACGATCACGGCCGCCGCCACCACGGCGTTCTGGAAGGGGATGGACAACCACCTCCCCGAGCACCGCTTCAACATCATCGACACGCCCGGGCACGTCGACTTCACGATCGAAGTCGAGCGGAGCCTGCGCGTGCTCGACAGCGCCTGCGCGGTCTTCTGCGCGGTCTCGGGCGTGCAGCCGCAATCCGAGACGGTCTGGCGCCAGATGAACAAGTACGGCGTGCCGCGCCTCGCGTTCGTCAACAAGATGGACCGTGCCGGCGCCAATTTCCTGCGTTGCGTCGAGCAGATCAAGACGCGCCTGCGCGGCAACCCGGTGCCGATCCAGCTGCCGATCGGCGCCGAGGACAACTTCGAGGGCGTGGTCGACCTGATCCAGATGAAGTCGATCTACTGGGACGACTCGACCGAGGGCATGAAGTTCGAGTACCGGGACATCCCGCCCGACATGCTCGAGCTGTGCAAGGAGTGGCGCGAGAAGATGGTCGAGGCCGCGGCCGAGGCCAACGACGACCTCATGCACAAGTACCTCGAGTCCAGCGAGCTCTCGGTCGACGAGATCAAGCAGGGCCTGCGCGAGCGCTCGATCCGCACCGAGATCTGCCTGATGCTCTGCGGCTCGGCGTTCAAGAACAAGGGCGTGCAGGCGATGCTCGATGCGGTCATCGACTACCTGCCTTCTCCGATCGACGTGCCGGCGGTCAAGGGCCTCGACGACGACGGCCACGAGACGACTCGCGCGGCGTCCGACGACGCGCCGTTCGCCGCGCTCGCGTTCAAGATCATGAACGACCCGTTCGTCGGCAACCTGACGTTCTTCCGCGTCTACTCGGGTGTGCTCAACTCGGGCGACCAGGTCTACGTGCCTGCGAAGGCGAAGAAGGAGCGCATCGGCCGCCTGCTGCAGATGCACGCGAACGAGCGCGAGGAAATCAAGGAAGTCCGCGCCGGCGACATCGCCGCGGCCGTCGGCCTCAAGGACGTCACGACCGGCGACACGCTCTGCGACGTCGAGCACATCATCACGCTCGAGAAGATGGAGTTCCCGGAGCCGGTGATCTCGGTCGCCGTCGAGCCGAAGACCAAGGCCGACCAGGAGAAGATGGGCCTGGCGCTGCAGCGCCTCGCGAAGGAAGACCCGTCGTTCCGCGTCAGCACCGACCAGGAGTCGGGGCAGACGATCATCTCGGGCATGGGCGAGCTGCACCTCGACATCATCGTCGACCGCATGAAGCGCGAGTTCAAGGTCGAGGCGAACGTCGGCAAGCCGCAGGTCGCCTACCGCGAGACGATCCGCGCCAAGGTCGAGCAGGAAGGCAAGTTCGTCCGCCAGTCCGGCGGCCGCGGCCAGTACGGCCACGTCTGGCTCAAGATCGAGCCGCAGGAGGAAGGCAAGGGCTACGAGTTCGTCAACGGCATCGTCGGCGGCGTCGTGCCGCGCGAATACATCCCGGCCGTCGACAAGGGCGTCAAGGAAGCGCTCGAGGGCGGCGTGATCGCGGGCTACCCGGTCGTCGACGTCAAGGTCACGATCTTCGACGGTTCGTACCACGACGTCGACTCGAACGAAATGGCGTTCAAGATCGCGGGCTCGATGGCGTTCAAGGACGGCGTGCGCAAGGCGAAGCCCGTGCTGCTCGAGCCGATCATGAAGGTCGAGGTCGTGACGCCGGAGGACTACTTGGGCGACGTGATCGGCGACCTGAACCGCCGCCGCGGCCAGATCCAGGGCATGGAGGATTCCGTGTCCGGCAAGGTCGTGACGGCCGAAGTGCCGCTCGCCGAGATGTTCGGCTACGCGACGTCGGTCCGCTCGATGAGCCAGGGCCGCGCCACGTTCACGATGGAGTTCGCCAAGTACATGGAAGTGCCGAACAACGTCGCCGAAGCGGTGATGAAGAAAGCCAGCTGATCAGGGAGTGACTGGTGACTGGTGAAGGAAGGCTGCTTTGCGCGCCGTCGTTTGCTGCTCACTCTAGCCAGTCACTGGTCGCCAGTCATTAAATTTGGAAGAAACGTCGAGTCTTTAGAGGGTATACGCCGTGGCAAAGGAAAAGTTCGCACGCACGAAGCCGCACGTGAACGTGGGCACGATTGGGCACGTTGACCATGGCAAGACGACGTTGACGGCGGCGTTGACGAAGGTGATGGCGGAGACGCACGGCGGCACCTTCATGGCGTACGACCAGATCGACAAGGCGCCGGAGGAGAAGGCGCGTGGGATCACGATTTCGACGGCGCACGTGGAGTACCAGTCGCCGGCGCGCCACTACGCGCACGTGGACTGCCCGGGGCACGCGGACTACGTGAAGAACATGATCACGGGCGCGGCGCAGATGGACGGAGCGATTCTGGTGGTCTCGGCGGCGGACGGTCCGATGCCGCAGACGCGCGAGCACATTCTGCTGGCGCGCCAGGTGGGGGTTCCCTACATCGTGGTCTACCTGAACAAGGCGGACATGGTGGACGATGCGGAGCTGCTCGAGCTGGTGGAGCTGGAGGTGCGGGAGCTGCTGTCGAAGTACGAGTTTCCGGGCGATGCGACGCCGATCGTGACGGGTTCGGCGCTGAAGGCGCTCGAGGGGGACAAGGGTCCGCTCGGGGTGCCCTCGGTGGTGAAGCTGGTGGAGGAGATGGACAAGTACATTCCGGTGCCGGAGCGGGCGATCGACGGTGCGTTCCTGATGCCGGTGGAGGACGTGTTTTCGATTTCGGGGCGCGGCACGGTGGTGACGGGCCGGATCGAGCGCGGGATCGTGAAGGTGAACGACGAAGTGGAGATCGTGGGTCTGAAGGACACGCAGAAGACGATCTGCACGGGCGTGGAGATGTTCCGCAAGCTGCTCGACCAGGGTCAGGCGGGGGACAACGTGGGGGTGCTGCTGCGCGGGACGAAGCGCGAGGAAGTCGAGCGCGGCCAGGTGCTGTGCAAGCCGGGTTCGATCAAGCCGCACACGAAGTTCGAGGGCGAGGTGTACGTGCTGACCAAGGAAGAGGGTGGCCGGCACACGCCGTTCTTCAAGGGGTATCGGCCGCAGTTTTACTTCCGCACGACGGACGTGACGGGGTCGGTGGAGTTGCCGGAGGGCGTCGAGATGGTGATGCCGGGCGACAACATCAAGATGACGATCGAGCTGATCAGCCCGATTGCGATGGAAGAGGGGCTGCGCTTCGCGATCCGCGAGGGCGGCCGCACCGTCGGCGCCGGCGTCGTCTCGAAGATCTTGAAGTAACCAACCGGGGACGGCTCGCACCGCTTCCCGCAACAGGACAACCAATGGCACGCCAGAACATCCGCATCCGCCTCAAGGCGTTCGACCACCGGCTCATCGACAACTCGGCCCGCGAGATCGTCGAGACGGCGAAGCGCACGGGCGCCACCGTCCGCGGCCCGGTGCCGCTGCCGGTCAAGATGGAACGCTTCACGCTGCTGATCTCGCCGCACGCCGACAAGGACGCGCGCGACCAGTACGAGATGCGCACCCACAAGCGTCTGATGGACATCCTGAACCCGACGGACAAGACGGTGGACGCGCTGATGAAGCTCGAGCTGCCGGCCGGCGTGGACGTCCAGATCAAGCTGAACTGACCAAGGAAGTGGCGAGTCGCTGGTAACCGGCAGCAGGCTGCCCGGCCTCCGCTCTCCAGCCGCTGGCCGCTTCCGGAGTTGCTTTCCGTCACCTGCCCGCTACAATAGCGGGCTCTCTCGCCGAGGCCTGGCCGGCCATGCTGCCGGTACCGCTCGAGCGGCGCGACGCCGAACCCACCCTGGGCGCGTCGCTCCTCTCCGGCCGTTCCTCGATGAGACCCGATCCGGGTCCGAATGGACCCTGCCCGGGCGGTCGCCGGAAGCGGCCGGGCACCGTTTTTCGTGAGTCAGCCCGGGCCAATCGCAGCACGGGCGGTGTACGAGGACACAACATGACGATCGGTCTGATTGGCCGCAAGGCCGGCATGACGCGCGTCTTCACCGACGCGGGCGAATCGATCCCGGTGACGGTGATCGAGGCGCTGCCCAACCGGGTCACCCAGGTCAAGGGTGCCGAGGGCGACGGCTATCGCGCCGTCCAGGTCACCTACGGCAGCCGCAAGCCCTCGAGGCTCACGCGCGCACTCGCCGGTCACTACGCCAGGGCGAAGGTCGAGCCGGGCAAGTCGCTCGTCGAGTTCCGTCTGGCTGAGGGCGAGGGTGCCGAACTCGCCGCCGGCGCGGAGCTCAAGGTCGACCTGTTCTCCAAGGGGCAGATCGTCGACGTCACGGGCACCACGGTCGGCAAGGGCTTTGCCGGCACGATCAAGCGTCACAATTTCGCCGGCGGTCCCGCCTCGCACGGCGCCTCGGTTTTCCACCGTGCGCCCGGCTCGATCGGCCAGCGCCAGACCCCGGGCCGCGTGTTCCCGGGCAAGCGCATGTCCGGCCACATGGGCAACGTCCGCCGCACGATCGAGAACCTCCAGGTCGTCGAGATCGACGCGGCACGCAACCTGCTGCTGATCCGCGGTGCCGTCCCCGGTGCCCCGGGCGGCGAGGTGATCGTGCGTCCGTCCGTCAAGGCCGCCCGCCTCGCGAAGCGCCGCACCCTGGCGCCGAAGCAGCCGGCCGCCAAGACCAAGAAGTAACCCGCCCGGATACCGACCGACATGGCAACCCAACTGAAGCTCCAGCAGGGCGGCAAAAGCATCGAAGTGTCCGAGAAGGCCTTCGGCCGCGAGTTCAACGAAGCGCTCGTGCACCAGGTCGTCACGGCGTACATGGCCGCCGGCCGTGCGGGCACGAAGCGCCAGCTCAGCAAGGCGGAAGTCCGCGGCGGCGGTCGCAAGCCGCACAACCAGAAAGGCGGCGGCCGCGCCCGCGCGGGCTCCATCCGCAGCCCGATCTGGGTCGGCGGGGGTCGTGCGTTCGCTGCGCGTCCGCGCGACTACGCGCAGAAGGTCAACCGCAAGATGTACCGCGGCGCGCTCTCGGCGTTGCTCTCCGAGCTCGCCCGGCTCGAGCGCCTGACGGTGGTCGAGTCGTTCGCGCTCGACGCGCCGAAGACGAAGCTGCTCGCGTCGAAGCTGAAGGAGCTCGGCCTCGCCGACGTGCTGGTCGTGGTCGAGGCGTACGACGAGAAGCTCGAGCTCGCCTCGCGCAACCTCATGGGAGTCACCGTGCTCCCGGTGACGGCGGTCGATCCGGTGAGCCTGCTGCGCCACGAGCGCGTGCTCGCGACGGTCGGCGCCATCCGCATGCTCGAGGAGAAGCTGGCATGAGCAACCTCTCCGCCCAGGGCGCGCCGAGCAAGGAGCGCCTGATGCAGGTGCTGGTCGCGCCGCACGTGTCCGAGAAGGGCGCGCGCGTGGCCGAGCGGGACAACCAGGTCGTGTTCCGCGTGCTGCGCAACGCGACCAAGCCGGAGATCAAGGCCGCCGTCGAGCTGATGTTCGAGGTCAAGGTCGACGCGGTCTCGGTCGTGAACGTCGCCGGCAAGGCCAAGCGCTTCGGCGGCCGCCCCGGCCGGCGCTCGGACTGGAAGAAGGCCTACGTGAAGCTCGCGCAGGGCCAGACGATCGATTTCGCCGGCGTCGAGAAGTGACGGCGGCGGTCAGCAGCAGACGGAAGGCGTAAGCAAGATGGCTCTCATCAAGACCAAACCGACGTCGCCGGGCCGGCGTTTCGTCGTCAAGGCCGACCGCTCGCACCTGCACAAGGGCGAGCCGGTGCACGCGCTCACGGCGGGGCAGAAGCGCACGGGCGCCCGCAACAACATGGGCCGGCAGACCACGCGCCACAAGGGCGGCGGCCATCGCCACCGCTACCGCTTGGTCGACTTCCTGCGCAACAAGGACGGCGTGCCGGGCAAGGTCGAGCGGCTCGAGTACGACCCGAACCGCAACGCCCACCTCGCGCTGGTGCTCTACGCCGACGGCGAGCGTCGCTACATCCTGGCGCCGAAGGGCGTCACGGCCGGCGACCCGATCGTCGCGGGCGTCGATGCGCCGATCAAGGCGGGCAACACGCTGCCGCTGCGCAACATCCCGATCGGCTCGCTCGTGCACAACGTCGAGCTGAAGCCCGGCCGTGGCGGCCAGCTCGGCCGCAGCGCCGGCGCCTCGGTGCAGCTCGTCGCGCGCGAGGGCCTCTACGCGACGGTGCGCCTGCGTTCGACCGAGATGCGCAAGGTGCACGTCGACTGCCGCGCCACGATCGGCGAGGTGGGCAACGAGGAAGACAACCTGATCGTCTACGGCAAGGCCGGTGCCAGGCGCTGGCGCGGCATCCGCCCGACGGTCCGCGGCGTCGTGATGAACCCGGTCGACCATCCGCACGGTGGTGGCGAGGGCAAGTCCGGCCAGGGCAACCCGCACCCGGTGTCGCCGTGGGGCTGGAAGACCAAGGGCAAGAAGACCCGCACCAACAAGCGCACGGCCGGACTCATCGTCCGCCGCCGCAACTGAGCCTGACCCGAGGAGCTCGCAGTGCCCCGTTCAGTCAAGAAAGGCCCGTTCGTCGACCTCCACCTCGCGAAGAAGGTGCAGGTCGCGTCGGAAAAGAACGATCGCCGCCCGATCAAGACCTGGTCGCGGCGCTCGATGATCCTGCCCGACATGGTCGGCCTGACGATCGCCGTGCACAACGGCAAGCAGCATGTCCCGGTGCTGGTGTCCGAGAACATGGTCGGCCACAAGCTGGGCGAGTTCGCGCCGACCCGCACGTTCCGCGGCCACTCGGGCGACCGCAAGGCGAGCTCGGAGTAAGCCACGATGCAAGTCGCCGCCAAGCTCAAGTACGCCCGCATCTCGCCGCAGAAGTGCCGCCTCGTCGCGGACATGGTCCGCGGCAAGCCCGTGGGCCAGGCGCTCTCGACGCTGCGATTCACGCCGAAGAAGGGCGCGGACCTCGTGCGCAAGGTGCTCGAGTCGGCCATCGCCAACGCCGAGAACAACCACAACGCCGACATCGACGCGCTCAAGATCGAGACCATCGACATCGGCGAGGCGCCGCGCCTCAAGCGCTTCCATGCCCGCGCCAAGGGCCGCGGCAACCGCATCGTCAAGCGCAACAGCCACATCACGATCCTCGTCGGCGACGGCCGCAAGGACTGAGGGAGCCAGGACTCATGGGTCAGAAGGTCAATCCGGTCGGCATCCGTCTCGGCATCACCCGCGACTGGACCTCCAAGTGGTATGCGAACAAGCGCACCTTCCCCGGCTACATCCTGCAGGACTGGCAGGTCCGCGAGTTCCTGAAGAAGAAGCTCGCCGAGGCATCGGTGAGCCGCATCCACATCGAGCGTGCCGCCCGCAAGGCGAACATCACGATCCACACCGCCCGCCCGGGCGTCGTGATCGGCAAGAAGGGCGAGGACATCGAGCGCCTGCGCCAGGAAGTCGCGAAGCTCATGAAGATGGGCGTCAACGACGTGCGCCTCAACATCGCCGAGATCCGCAAGCCGGAGCTCGACGCGCAGCTCGTCGCGGAAGGCATCGCCCAGCAGGTCGAGCGCCGCGTGATGTTCCGCCGCGCGATGAAGCGCGCCGTGATGAACACGATGCGCAGCGGTTCGCTCGGCGTGAAGGTGCGCCTGTCCGGCCGCCTGAACGGCTCCGAGATCGCGCGCACGGAGTGGACGCGCGAGGGCCGCATCCCGCTGCACACGTTTCGCGCCGACATCGACTACGGCACGGCCGAGGCGCGCACGACCTACGGCGTCATCGGCGTCAAGGTGTGGATCTTCAAGGGCGAGGTGTTCGACCAGCCGACGGCGACGGCCGCCGAGGCCGAGTCGGCGCCGGTCGCGGAGCAGACGGCCTGAGGGCCGTGGCGCCCCGGACGGAGTGACGACGCCATGATGCAACCCAAGCGAACCAAGTTCCGCAAGCAGTTCAAGGGCCGCAACAGCGGCCTCGCCCAGCGCGGCTCGAGCGTCGCGTTCGGCGACTACGGCCTGAAGGCCACGAGCCGCGCCCGCATGACGGCGCGCGAGATCGAGGCGGCCCGGCGCGCGATGACGCGCTACGTGAAGCGCGGCGGCCAGGTATGGATCCGGGTGTTCCCGGACGTGCCGGTCAGCAAGAAGCCGCTCGAGGTCCGCATGGGCTCGGGCAAAGGCAACGTGGAGTACTACGTCGCGCGCGTGCAGCCCGGCAAGGTGCTCTTCGAGATGGAAGGCGTGACCGAGGAAATCGCGCGCGAGGCGTTCCGCCTGGCGGCGAGCAAGCTCTCGGTCGACACGACGTTCGTCAAGCGGCAGGTGCGCTGATGAAGACGAAGGACCTGAGGGGCAAGGGTTCGCCGGAGCTGCGCGAGGAACTCCTCAAGCTGCGCCGCGAGCAGTTCAACCTGCGCATGGCGCAGGCGTCCGGCCAGGCCGCGAAGCCTGACCAGTTCGGCAAGGTGCGCCGCAACATCGCGCGCGTGAAGACCGTGCTCGGCGAGCAGACGCGCGCCGCGGCCGGCAACAAGGGTGGCAAGTGATGAGCGAGCAGCAGCAGTCGACGACGGGCGGTGCCGAGCGCACGCTCACCGGCACGGTCGTCAGCAACAAGATGCAGAAGACGGTCTCGGTTTCGGTCGAGCGGCTCGTCAAGCACGACCGCTACGGCAAATACGTGCGCCGCACGACCAGGCTGCTCGCTCACGACGAGGCTTCCGAGTGCAGGGAAGGCGACGTCGTCGACATCGCCGAGTGCCGCCGGCTCTCGGCCCGCAAGGCCTGGAAGGTCGTGCGCGTCGTCAAGCGCGCCGGCACGGTCTGAAGCGGCAACGCAGGGGACGACCAACATGATCCAGATGCGAACCATGCTCGCGGCCGCGGACAACAGCGGCGCCAAGCGCCTGATGTGCATCAAGGTGCTCGGCGGCTCGAAGCGCCGCTACGCGACGGTCGGCGACGTGATCAAGGTGAGCGTCAAGGACGCGATCCCGCGCGGCAAGGTCAAGAAGGGCGAGGTCTACGACGCGGTGGTGGTCCGCACGGCCTTCGGGGTGCGCCGCCCGGACGGGTCGTTGATCCGCTTCGACGGCAACGCCGCGGTGCTGCTCACCAACAAGCTCGAGCCGATCGGCACCCGCATCTTCGGGCCGGTCACCCGCGAGCTGCGCACCGCGCAGTTCATGAAGATCATCTCGCTCGCGCCGGAAGTGCTCTGAGCGCGGCTGGGTCGAGGAAAGGCACATGAACAAGATTCGCAAGGGCGACGAGGTCATCGTCATCGCCGGCCGCGACAAGGGCCGGCGCGGCACGGTCATCCGCATGCTCGGCGAGAAGGTGCTCGTCGAGAACGTGAACATGGTCAAGCGCCACACGCGTCCGAACCCGCAGAAGGGCATGCAGGGCGGCATCGTCGAGAAGGAGGCCGCGCTCCACATCTCGAACGTGCAGCTGTGGAATCCCGCTGCGAAGAAGGGCGATCGCGTAGGCATCCGCACGCTGGCCGACGGGCGGCGCGTGCGCTTCTTCAAGTCGAACGACGAAGTCGTCGACGCTTGAGTCAACCGAGGTCGGCTGAGATGGCAAGGCTGCAACAGCACTATCGCGAGAAGATCGTCCCCGAGCTCATGCAGAGCCTGGGCGTGGCGAATCCCATGCAGGTGCCGAGGATCACGAAGATCTCGGTCAACATGGGCGTGGGCGAGGCCGTGGCCGACAAGAAGGCCATGGACGGCGCCGTGAACGACCTGACGGCGCTCACGGGGCAGAAGCCCGTCGTGACCAAGTCGCGCAAGGCGATCGCGGCGTTCAAGCTGCGTGCGGGCGTGCCAGTCGGCGCGCGCGTGACGCTGCGCGGCGCCCGCATGTACGAGTTCCTCGACCGCCTGATCAACGTGGCGATGCCGCGCATCCGCGACTTCCGCGGCGTGTCGGCCCGCTCGTTCGACGGCCGCGGCAACTACACCTTCGGCGTCAAGGAACAGATCATCTTCCCCGAGATCGCGTACGACCAGGTGGACGCGATCCGCGGCATGGACATCACGATCACGACGACGGCACGCGACGACCGGGAAGGGCGGGCGCTGCTCGAATCCTTCAACTTCCCGTTCCGCAAGTAGGACAGGAACCAAAGATGGCGAAGACCAGCATGATCATGCGCGAGAAGCGCCGCGAGAAGCTCGTGAAGCAGCACGCTGCAAAGCGGGCCAAGCTCAAGGAGCTCATCCGCAGCCCGAAGTCGACGGATTCCGAGCGCGAGGAGGCGCAGCGCAAGCTCGCCACCCTGCCGCGCGATTCCGCGGCGTCGCGCCAGCGCAACCGCTGCGCGATCACGGGCCGCCCGCGCGGCGTCTATCGCAAGTTCGGTCTCGGTCGCCAGAAGCTGCGCGAGGCCACGATGCGCGGCGACATCCCCGGCCTCGGCAAGGCCAGCTGGTAAGCCGGGCACTGGAGCAACAGCATGAGCATGACGGATCCCATCGCGGACTTCCTCACCCGCATCCGCAACGGCCAGCTCTCGGGCAAGCCCGAGATCGCCGCGCCTTCGTCGCGGATCAAGCTGGCCCTGGCGAAGGTGCTGAAAGAGGAAGGCTACATCGAGGACTTCGCGGTCGACGGCGACACCACCAAGCCGACGGTCAAGGTGCGCCTGAAGTACTACCAGGGCCGCCCGGTCATCGACCGCCTCGAGCGCGTCAGCCGGCCGGGACTGCGCGTGTACCGCGCCAAGGACGAGCTGCCGAAGATCCTGGGGGGCATGGGCGTGGCGATCATCTCGACCTCGAAGGGCGTGATGACCGACCGCGAGGCCCGTGCGTCCGGCCACGGCGGCGAAGTGCTCTGCATCGTGTCGTAAGTGCACGGCCAGGCAACACAGGAACCACGACCATGTCACGAGTAGCAAAGAGGCCCGTCGCGCTGCCCCAGGGCGTGACCACGACGGTCGACGGCAGCACCGTCACCGTCAAGGGCGCGAAGGGCACGCTGCGGCTGCCGGTCCGTGCGGGCCTGAGCCTGGTGCAGGAAGGCCAGTCCGTGCGCGTCGAGCTCGCCGAGCGCAACAAGGAATCGCTGATGCACGCGGGCTCGCTGCGTTCGCACCTCGCGAACACCGTGATCGGCGTGTCCAAGGGCTACGAGAAGAAGCTCGAGCTGGTAGGCGTCGGTTACCGCGCCGCGGCACAGGGCAGGAAGCTGAACCTGACGCTCGGCTTCTCGCACCCGGTCGAGTACGACGTGCCGGAAGGCATCACGATCGAGACGCCGTCGCAGACGGAGATCCTCGTGAAGGGCGCCGACAAGCAGCAGGTCGGCCAGGTGGCGGCGGAGATCCGCTCTTACCGTTCCCCCGAGCCGTACAAGGGCAAGGGCGTTCGTTATTCCGGTGAGCGGATCGAGCTCAAGGAAACGAAGAAGAAGTGATGGGTGCCGCGATGAAGGAAAAGAAAGTCAGTCGTCTGAAGCGTGCCCGCCCGGCGCGCGCGAAGATCCGCGAGCTGCGCGCCGTGCGCCTCTCGGTGCACCGCACGCCGCAGCACATCTACGCGCAGGTCTTCGACACCGAGTCGAAGGTCATCGCGTCCGCGTCGACCCTGCAGAAGGACGTCGCGGCCGACCTCAAGACCACCGGCAACGTCGCGGCCGCCAGGGCCGTCGGCCGCGCGATCGCGGAGCGTGCGCAGGCCAAGGGCGTCACGCGCGTCGCGTTCGACCGATCCGGATTCAAGTACCACGGGCGCATCAAGGCGCTGGCCGAGGCCGCGCGCGAAGCGGGCCTCGAGTTCTGAGCCGCCTTTAGGCTTCCAGGAGCAGCAATGGCTAGGATCGAGAAAGTCGCGGCGCAGGACGAGTTCATCGAGAAGCTCGTCACGGTCAACCGCGTTTCGAAGACGGTGAAGGGCGGCAAGCAGTTCGGCTTCACCGCGCTCACCGTGGTCGGCGACGGCAACGGCCGCGTCGGTTTCGGCTACGGCAAGGCGCGCGAGGTCCCGGTCGCCATCCAGAAGGCGATGCAGCAGGCTCGCAAGAACCTCGTCAGCGTGCCGCTGCGCAATTCGACGCTGCACTTCGCCATCGTCGGCAAGCACGGCACTTCGAAGGTGTACATGCAGCCGGCCGCGGACGGCACGGGCGTGATCGCGGGCGGCAGCATGCGCGCGGTGTTCGAATGCGCGGGCGTGCGCAACGTGCTCGCCAAGAGCTACGGCTCGCGCAACCCGATCAACGTCGTGCGCGCCACGATGAACGCGCTCACCAACATGCCCGCGCCGGAGCGCATCGCGGCCAAGCGCGGCAAGACGATCGCCGAGATCACGGGTTGACGGTCATGGCCCAGAACGAAACCCAGACCAGGAACGTGAAGGTCACGCTCGTGAAGAGCCCCTGCGGGCAGCTGGCCCGCCACCGCGCGACCGTGCGCGGACTCGGGCTGCGCCGCATGCACCAGAGCGTCGTCGTCGCCGACACCAGGGAGATCCGCGGCATGCTGAATGCGTCGCGGCACCTGTTCCGCGTCGAAGAGGCGTGAGAGGAATCCGTCCATGAAGCTGAATTCGATCGGCCCGGCCCCGGGCAGCAAGAAGACGCGCACGCGCGTCGGCCGCGGCGCGTCCGCCGGCCAGGGCAAGACCTGCGGCCGCGGCGTCAAGGGCCAGCGCGCGCGCAAGGGCGGCTACCACAAGGTCGGCTTCGAGGGCGGCCAGATGCCGCTGCAGCGCCGGCTGCCGAAGATCGGCTTCCGCTCCGCACTCGCGCGGCGGACGGCCGAGGTGCGCCTCTCCGACCTCAACAAGGTCGAGGGCGGCATGGTCGACCTCGCGGCTCTCAAGGCAGCGAGCCTCGTCCCGGCCGACGCGCTCAAGGCGAAGCTCGTGCTCTCGGGCGAGTGCAAGGGCAAGTACACGGTGAGCGGCATCGGCGTCACGAAGGGTGCGCGGGCCGCGATCGAGGCGGCTGGCGGCAAGATCGTCGAGGCGGCGGCCTGAGCCGCGCGCGAGACCCGCAACCCGACTCGCAGCCCAGGACTCATCCAACGTGGCCAATCCGACCAGCAACCCCGTCGCCGCCTTCGGCGAAGCGACCCGGTTGACCGAGCTCAGGAGGAGGTTCCTCTTCCTGATCGCCGGCCTCGTCGTCTATCGCATCGGCACGTTCATCCCGGTGCCGGGCATCGACCCTGTGGCGCTCGCGCGGTTCTTCCAGGACCAGGCCGGCACGATCCTGAGCATGTTCAACATGTTCTCGGGCGGTGCGCTCCAGCGGCTGTCGATCTTCGCGCTCGGCGTGATGCCTTACATCTCGGCCTCGATCATCGTGCAGATGATGGCGGTGGTCGTGCCGCAGCTGCAGGCGCTGCGCAAGGAAGGGGAGGCCGGCCGGCGCAAGCTCACGAGCTACACGCGCATGGGCACCGTGGCCCTCGCGGGCTTCCAGGGCGCCGGCGCCGCGGTGGCGTTCCAGAACCAGGGCGTCGTGATCGCGCCGGGACCGCAGTTCGTGATCCTCGCGACCTTCACGCTGGTCGCGGGCACGATGTTCCTGATGTGGCTCGGCGAGCAGATCACCGAGCGCGGGCTCGGCAACGGCATCTCGATGATCATCCTCGCGGGCATCGTCGCGGGCCTGCCGGCCGCGATCGGCGGCACGCTCGAGCTCGTGCGCAACGGCGAGATCAACCCGATCCTCGCGCTGATCCTGATCGTGATGGTCGGCGCAGTGACGTACTTCGTGGTGTTCGTCGAGCGGGCGCAGCGGCGCATCCCGGTCAACTACGCCAAGCGCCAGCAGGGCCGGCGCGTGTTCGCGGGCACGACGACGCACCTGCCGTTCAAGCTCAACATGTCCGGCGTGATCCCGCCGATCTTCGCCTCGAGCCTGCTGCTGTTCCCGGCGACCATCGCCAGCTGGTTCGGCACCAACGAGAACTTCGGCTGGCTGCAGAACGTGGCTGCGAGCCTCGGAATCGGTCAGCCGGTGCACATGGTCCTGTACGCCTCGCTGATCATCTTCTTCTGCTTCTTCTACACCGCGCTGGTGTTCAACTCGCGCGAAACCTCGGAGAACCTGAAGAAGTCGGGGGCGTTCATCCCCGGCATCCGGCCCGGCCAGCAGACCGCCGACTACATCGACAAGGTGCTCACGCGCCTGACGGTCTGGGGCGCGCTCTACGTGACCCTGGTGTGCCTGATCCCCGAGATCCTGATTTCCCAGTTCCGCGTGCCGTTCTACTTCGGCGGCACTTCGCTCCTGATCATCGTCGTGGTGATCATGGACTTCATGGCCCAGCTGCAGGCGCACCTGATGTCGCACCAGTACGAGGGGCTCATGAAGAAGGCCAACCTGCGCGGCTACGGCCGCCCCGGCCAGGTGCGCTGACGCGCCCGGCCACGACGGAGAGTGATCCCATGAAAGTTCGTCCTTCGGTGAAGCGGATCTGCAAGAACTGCAAGGTGGTGCGGCGCCGCGGCGTCGTCTACGTGATCTGCACCGACAAGCGGCACAAGCAGCGGCAGGGCTGATGGCCCGGCTTTTGCATTGAGCATTCCCCCCATTTCTGATACTATTTCGCGCTTTTCGCGCCCCGGAGTGAGCCAAAAATGGCCCGTATAGCCGGCATCAACATCCCGATGAACAAGCACGTCGTCATCGGGCTGACCTCGATCTTCGGCGTCGGTCGCTCCCAGGCCCGGAAGGCCTGCGAGGCGGCCGGTGTGCGTCCCGAGACCAAGGTCAAGGACCTCACCGAGGCCGAAGTGGCGGCGCTGCGAACCCAGGTCGGCCGGCTGCCGGTCGAGGGCGACCTGCGCCGCGAAACGTCGATGAACATCAAGCGGCTCATGGACCTCGGCTCGTACCGCGGCCTGCGCCATCGCAAGGGCCTGCCGATGCGCGGGCAGCGCACGCGCACCAATGCGCGCACGCGCAAGGGGCCGCGCAAGGCGGCGGTCAAGCTGAACGCGCCGGCCGGCAAGGCGTGATCCGCCCCCGGGCGGCACTGGACACAGGCAGGTTGTACTCGAATGGCTGACGACAAGAAGACGACGGGCGCCGCGGCGGCCAAGCCGCGCAAGAAGATCAAGCGCGTGGTGACCGATGCGGTCGCGCACGTGCACGCGTCCTTCAACAACACGATCATCACGATCACCGACCGGCAGGGCAACACGCTGTCGTGGGCGACGTCGGGCGGCTGCGGCTTCCGCGGCTCGCGCAAGAGCACGCCGTTCGCCGCGCAGGTCGCGGCCGAGAAGGCCGGCGTCGCCGCGCAGGAATACGGCGTCCGCACCGTCGACGTGAAGGTGCGCGGGCCCGGTCCCGGCCGCGAGTCCGCCGTGCGCGCGCTGAACGCCGCCGGCCTCAAGGTCACCAGCATCGAGGACGTGACGCCGATCCCGCACAACGGGTGTCGTCCGCCCAAGAAGCGCCGCGTCTGACGCGCCGTTGCCGAGGATAGAGATCATGGCAAGGTACCTGGGTCCCAAGTGCAAGCTCTCGCGTCGCGAGGGCACCGATCTGTTCCTGAAGAGCGGCGTCAAACCGCTCGAGTCGAAGTGCAAGCTCGAAGTGCCGCCGGGCGGCATCAAGGGCGAGCGCCGCGCCCGCGTGTCGGGCTACGGCCTGCAGCTGCGCGAGAAGCAGAAGCTGCGCCGCATGTACGGCGTGCTCGAGCGGCAGTTCCGCGGCTACTATCAGCAGGCCGCCGGCCGTCCCGGCGCGACCGGCGAGACGCTGCTGCAAATCCTCGAGGCGCGCCTCGACAATGTCGTCTATCGCATGGGTTTCGCCTCGACCCGCAACGAGGCGCGGCAGCTCGTCTCGCACGGCGCGGTGCAGGTGAACGGCGTGCGCGTCAACATCCCCTCGTACCAGTGCAAAGGCGGCGATGCGGTCGGCCTGAACGGCAAGGCGCAGAAGCAGGCGCGCGTCGCGCAGGCGCTTCAGATCCGCTCGCAGACCGGTTTCCCCGACTGGGTCGAGGTCGACGACAAGAAGTTCTCGGGTGTCCTGAAGTCGCTGCCCGAGCGCGGCGACATCCTGCCCGACATCAACGAGAGCCTCGTCGTCGAGTTGTACTCGAAGTAACCAGCCGGCTTTGTCCGAATCCCGGGCTTGGGTCTGCGTGACCCGGCCCACCATTACCAGGCCACCAGGCAAGGTGACTTAAATGCAGTCAGCCGTCGCGGAATTCCTCCGTCCGCGCGTGGTGAAGGTGACCCCGACGTCACCGCGTCACGCCAAGATCATCATCGAGCCGTTCGAGCGGGGCTTCGGCCACACGCTCGGCAACGCGCTCCGTCGCGTCCTGCTCTCATCCATGCCGGGCAGCGCGATCACGGAAGTCGAGATCGACGGAGTGCTCCACGAGTACACGAGCATCGAGGGCGTCCAGGAGGACGTCGTCGACATCCTGCTGAACCTCAAGCTCGTCGCGATCCGCCTGAACGCGCGTGACGAGTCGGAGCTGCGCCTCTCGAAGAAGGGGCCGGGCCCGGTCCGCGCCGGGGACATCCAGGCCGACCACGACGTCGAGATCCTGAATCCCGAGCTCGTGATCGCCAACCTGACCAAGGCCGGCGAACTCAACATGACGCTCAAGGTCGAGAAGGGCCGCGGCTACCGCCCGGCCGGCCAGCGCCTCGCGTTCGAGGAGGCGAGCCGCCCGATCGGCCGCCTGCTGCTCGACGCGTCGTTCAGCCCGATCCGCAAGGTCACCTACAACGTCGAGGCCGCGCGCGTGGAACAGCGCACCGACCTCGACAAGCTGATCATCGACATCGAGACCAACGGCACGATCGACGCCGAGGAGGCGATCCGTCGCGCCGGCTCGATCCTCAAGGACCAGCTCTCGGTGTTCGTCGACCTGCAGGGCCAGGACGAGGAAAAGTCGCGCCCCGCCGACCACCACTTCGACCCGCTGCTGCTGCGCCCGGTCGACGAGCTCGAGCTCACCGTCCGCAGCGCGAACTGCCTCAAGGCCGAGAACATCCACTACATCGGCGACCTGGTGCAGAAGACCGAAGTCGAGCTGCTGCGCACGCCGAACCTCGGCAAGAAGTCGCTCACCGAGATCAAGGAAGTGCTCGAGAGCCACGGCCTCACGCTCGGCATGCGGCTCGACAACTGGCCGCCGTCGGGACTCAAGCGCGACGACGACCGGGACATCCTGTAGGAAGTGACTGGTGACTGGCAAATAGTGACTAGTCAGAGAAGAGTAAGAAAATGAGACACGGACTCACCGGGCGGCAGCTGAGCCGCAACACCCCGCACCGCTGGGCGATGTTGCGCAACATGGCCGCGTCGCTGCTGCGCCACGAGACCATCCGGACGACGATCCCGAAGGCGAAGGAACTGCGTCGCTACGTCGAGCCGCTCATCACGCTCGGCAAGACGGACAGCCAGGCCAACCGCCGCCGCGCCTTCTCGCGGCTGCGCGACGCCGAGGTCGTGACCAAGCTCTTCGATGAGCTCGGCCCCCGTTTCAGGGCGCGCCCGGGCGGCTACACTCGCATCCTGCACATGGCGAATCGCGCCGGCGACAACGCGGAAATGGCGCTGATGGCGCTGGTCGACCGGGCCGGGGACAAGGCCGAAGCGCCTGCGGCCGAGGAGACGGCCGCGAAGAAGCCACGCAGGAAGAAGGCCGCCACGGCCTGATTCCCACGCCTCGGTCCGGGGCGCAAAGGTCTCCAGAAGCGCCGTCCTGCGGCGCTTTTTCTTGACGGCGATGTCCGACTGGCCGGGTCAGCCTGGTACGGACCACCGCGTTAGCCCATTGAATACCGGATAGTTTTTCGGCTGGCAGCGCAGGTCCGGGGAACATTCATTCCTCGCGGACCGTGCGTGCGCGGCGGACACGCCATTTGAGTCCGGGTCGCGGCGCGCTATAAGCGAAGCGAAGCGATAGCAAAGTCGGGTTCGCTTCGGTCTGCAGGAACTGACAGCCCGCCTGTCGGGCCGAAGGACCACACACCCGGTTCACCGGACGAGCTGGGACAGGAAGTCACGGAGGACGGGGTCATGTGGCAGCGTACCTGGGCGGATCGAGGCCGGCTGGCCATGGGGCTCGTGGCCGTAGTCGCAGTCGCCGCCTGCGGTGGTGGCGGCGAGGACAAGGAAGACGAGGCGTTCGCGATCGGTGGCACCGTCACGGGCCTCGCCGGCACGGTGGTGCTGCGCAACAACGGCGGCGACGACCTGACCCTCACGACGGACGGGACCTTCCGGTTCCCCACCGAGGTCCCGCGCGGCGCCCCCTACGAGGTGACGGTGCGCACGCATCCCGCCGGGCAGACGTGCACGCTCGGCAATGCCTCCGGGATCACGAACGTCCCCGTGACCGACGTGCTGGTGAGCTGCGCCTCCGATCCCTCTTTCACCGTCGGCGGCGTGGTGACCGGCCTCACGGGCACGCTCGTGCTGCGCAACGGCGTGGAAAACCTGACCGTCACCACGAACGGTACCTTCACGTTCATCGGCCGCGTCAGCAACGGGCTCACCTACGCCGTGTCGATCGCAACACAGCCCGTCGGGCAGACCTGCACGGTCATCAACGGGTCGGGCACCGTCGCAGGCGCCAACGTCACGAACGTCACGGTTCGTTGCGTGACGGAAGTGGTCAGTTACTCGATCGGCGGCAACGTGAGCGGGCTCTCGGGCAGTCTCGTGCTCATGAACGGCACGGACGAATTGACCGTCACGTCGAACGGCCCGTTCACGTTCGCGGACCGGGTTGCGGACGGGCTCACCTACGACGTGACGGTCGCGACGCAGCCGGCAGGACAGGCCTGCACCGTGTCGCGCGGCTCGGGCACCGTGGCGGGCGCGAACGTCACGGACGTGGCAGTCAGTTGTTCGACCGTCGAGCAGACCTATCCGATCGGCGGCACGGTGAGCGGGCTCGCGGGCGGAACGCTGCGGTTGAGCCTGACCCATGGCGGCCCGGCCACCACGATCGAGCTGACGTCCAACGGGGATTACGACTTCGATCCGGAGCGGGTTGCGGACGGCGACTCGTATGTCGTCAGCATCGCTGCGCAACCTGCCGGTCAGCTGTGCTCGCTCGTGAACCAGAGCGGGACCGCGAACGGGCCGGTCGACGACGTCGACGTGACGTGCTCGGGCATCACGCCGACGACCTTTTCCGTCGGCGGCACGATCAGTGGGCTCACCGGCACCGGTCTCGAGATCGAGCAGGGGCCCTCGAACCGCGTGAGCCCGACGCCGGGAAGCACCACCTTCACGCTTCCGGTCGAGTATGCCGATGGCGACGTCTACGACGTCGGGATCTCGGCCCAGCCCGCCGGGCAGACGTGCGTCATCACTCGCTCCCACGGGCGGGTCGATGCCGCGGACCTCACGAGCATCGAGGTCGAATGCATCGACAACGTGACCGACCCGCTCGTCGGAACTTACGCGATCCCGGCGCTGCTGCCGGACAGCATGGCCTACCTCACGCTGTTCGCGGACGGCGTCTACGTGTTCGGCGGGGTCGAGGACGACAAGGATTGCAAGGGCGGTGAGCGCGGCAACGGCGTCGAGTACGGCGTCTACGACTATGACGCGTCATCCGGCAGCCTCACGTTCAGGAGCGCGGTCGTCGACACCAACGGCCGCTGCGGCGTGTGGGACGCCGGCTCGCAGTTCGACGGCACGCTTGCCGTCTCAGGATCGGGCCAGGACAAGGTCATGACGCTCACGATTGCAGGCGGTGATCAGCTCGACTTCGTGCCGGTCGAAGCGACGGCGGGGACGCTCTTCGGCAGTTTCGCCGATCCCTACCACAGGAGCTTCTGGCTGTTCCTCTCGGCGGGTGGAGACAGCGTGTACTTCTTCAACACGCAGACCCAGACCGATTACGGATCGACTTCGCTCGGATTCGACGCCGGGGTCGAATTCGCGTGTGGCGACATCGACGGCACCACGATCATCGGGAGGCTGGATCCCGAATTCGACCGGGACTCGTGCCAGATCCCGTTTCCCGACGACGACGATCCCGTGGACACGAACGGCACCTCCGGGCTGTCGCACCTCGCCGCTCCATGGAATTTCAGCGTAATCGTCGACACCCTGACTTCGTCCACGTTCGACGGCAGTCGCATCGTCCCGAACTGATGCCGACCCCCGTGGTCGCGCGTCAGGGCCGCCGGGCATGGACCGCGAAGCCGGTCCGGCGCATCATCCGGCACCGTCAGGTCCCGTCGGCCGGACTCTGCGGGAGCACTCTGCGGGAGCATTACCACATGAGCCTGATGAAGGAATTCAAGGAATTCGCCATGAAGGGCAACGTGCTCGACATGGCGGTCGGCGTCGTGATCGGCGCAGCCTTCGGCAAGATCGTGTCGGCGCTCGTGGGCGACGTGATCACGCCGATCCTGGGCAAGGCGATCGGAGGCGTCGACTTCAAGGACCTCGCGTATTCGATCGGCAACGACCCGACGGGCACCCCGATCCTGGTGAGGTACGGCGTGTTCCTGCAGAACGTATTCGATTTCCTGGTGATCGCCGCGGCGATCTTCATGGTCCTGCGCATGATCAACCGGCTGAAGACTCCGCCGCCCCCCGCGGCGGACCCGGCGCCGACGCCGGAGGTCGTGCTGCTGACCGAGATTCGCGAGCTGCTGAAGCGGCAGTAACGCGGCGGGCGCTCGCGTCTACGCCGCCGCGAACGCGTCGCGGGTCAGGTTCTCCGGCGTGCCCGCGGCCCTGCACAGCACGTCGTCCTCGATGCGGATGCCGCCGTAAGGCTTGAGCCGCGCCACGGTGTCCCAGTGCACGTGGCGGCCGAGACCGTTACCGCGCGCCTGCTCGAGCAGCAGGTCGATGAAGTACGCGCCGGGCTCGATCGTGACGACGAATCCCGCCTCGAGCCGGCGCGTGAGCCGCAGGTACGGATGACCGGCCGGACGTGGAATCTGATCACTGCCGCGATCGTCGGCCGCGAAGCCCGCGACGTCGTGCACCTGCAGGCCGAGCAGGTGGCCCACGCCGTGCGGGAAGAACACCGCGGACAAGCCGCTCGCGACGGCTCGCTCCGCGTCGCACCCGACGATGACGCCGATGCGACAGAGTGCCTGCGCGATCAGCCGGTGTGCGAGCAGGTGGATCTCGCGATAGTCGGCCCCCGGGCGGACCTCTGCGCAGAGCTGCCGCTGCAGCGCTTCCATCGACGCCAGCAGCTCGACGAAGCGTGGCTCGACGTGGCCGGATGCTGCCGCGTACGTACGCGTGATGTCGCTCGCGTAGCCGCGACACTGGGCGCCGGCGTCGATCAGGAAGCTCTGGCGCGGAACGTCGCGCCGGTCGCGGAGCGTCGTGTAGTGCAGCACGGCCGCCGCCTCGCCGAGCGCGACGATGTTGCCGTACGGCAGTTCCTGCTCGCGCAGGCCGGCCGCGCAACAGTACGCCTGGTGGATTTCGAACTCCGACGCGCCGGCCCGGTAGGCCGTCGCCGCCGCGACGTGTCCACGCGCACCGAGTCGCGACGCCCGGCGCATGCAGTCGAGTTCGTAGGGCGTCTTCACCGCCCGGTGGTAGTGGAGGAAGGCGAGCACGCCGGGTGGATTGACCTCGCGGCAGGCGTCCCAATCCGCGATGTCGGGCGGCGGTTCGCCCAGGAACGCCATGCGGGCAGGCTTGCCGGCCTTGCCGTGCTGCTCCAGGTGCGCGCGCGCCGCTGCCGGCTCACGGATCACCGTGACGTCGAACTCGCGCGTCCAGGAGCCGGTCGGCAGCTCCGGCGGCTTGTGCCAGTAGTCGGCTGGCTGGTGGAACACCAATCGCGGGCGCGACCCGGGCACGTAGACCACGAACGAATCGGGGGCCTCGAGCAGTGGAGCCCAATGCAGGAAGTGCGGATTGGGCTTGAACGGCGGCCCGTGGTCGTCGAGGAAATGCAGGCCCGGCCGGCCCGAATAGAGAACGATCCCGTCGAATCGCTCGCGCTCGAGCACCTGCTCGCAGAGGGCGCGAACGTGCGCGAGGTGGGCGGCGAAAGCCGCGTCGAGGTTCGGTTCGGTCATGCTGCAATCGTACCTGAGCGAATGAGCGCAACGGGCTGTCGCCATTCAGAGACACATTCGACGGTTCCACTGTCGGGGGCCGGCCTCCAGAATCCCGCTCGCGCATCTGGCGAGGCCGGCGATCCTCGCGGACCCGTTTCCAGGTGCTGAGCGATTGTTCGACCTCCACAGACCGAATCCAATACTTGGGGTACTGAATCCATGAACGCGAAGATTGCACTCGCTGCCGCACTTGCCGCCCTCGTGCTTGCCGGCTGCGCGAAAAAGGAAGAGGCCGTCGAGGCCACTGAGGAAGCCGCCCAGGATGCGGCGCAGGCCGCCGACCAGGCGACCGACGCGGCAGGTGAGGCCGTCGACGCTGCCGGCGACGCCGCCGCTGCCGCGGGCGATGCCGCTGCCGCTGCTGGCGATGCCGGTGCCGTCGTCGACCCGGCTGCTCCCCCGGCGGACGCGACCGCTCCGGCGGAAGCCCCGGCCGAAGCCCCGGCGACGAACTGATCGTTCGCTGGCGTTGACGGTTCCCGGTGGTCCGCCCGCCTGAGGCGCGCGGACCACCGATGAACCCGGTGGCGCGGATCCGGTTGGGATCCGCTCCACTGCGACTCTCGTGACCCAGCCCCGGCGGTCGCCCCAGGTGGATCGACCGGTAATCGAGTCGGGTACCCGCGGGAGGCGGGACGAGCCGTGCCGGTCTCTCTCCGCGACGCTCGCAGCTCCCCGCAGGATCGCGAATGGATTCGCGGCGTGTACCGCGACTACCTCGTCGAACTCTCCGCATCCAAGACCGGGCTGTTCCCGGCACTCGGTGACTGGGGCGCACGCGAGAGCGAATTCCTCGCCGGCTGGTTCGCCGATCCGGCGGCCCATCCTTTCGTGATCCTGAACGACGGCCAGCGTGCCGGGTTCGCGCTCGTCTCGCGGTCACCTCCGTATCCGCGCGGCAGCGTGGACTACCGCATGGCCGAATTCTTCATCGTGGGCGACGCGCGCCGCCGCGGCGTCGGTGCGAGTGCCGCCTACCTGCTGTTCAACCGTTTCGCCGGGCACTGGGAAGTGCTCGAGGACGACCAGAATCGTCCCGCGCTGCAATTCTGGCGCCGCGTGATCTCGCGCCTCACGCGAGGTCGCTACTCGGAGACGCGCAGCGCAGGCGGGATCCGCCACCGCTTCCGGATCGACCCGCAGGCGAAATGACATTTGTGCGCCGTGCCCCACACGACCGCGGGACGGGGCGCCGTGCGTACGTCACCTCGCGAGGGCGCGAGCCAGGTAGCGGCCCGTGTGCGAGGCGGCCGTCTTCGCGATGTCCTCCGGCGTGCCCTCGACGACCACGTGGCCGCCGCCGTCGCCGCCTTCCGGGCCCATGTCGACGATCCAGTCGGCGGTCTTGATCACGTCGAGGTTGTGCTCGATCACGACGATCGTGTTGCCGTCGTCGCGCAGGCGGTGGAGCACGCCGAGCAGCTGCTCGATGTCCTGGAAGTGCAATCCCGTCGTAGGCTCGTCGAGGATGTAGAGCGTGCGCCCGGTGGCGCGCTTCGCGAGCTCGCGCGCGAGCTTGATGCGTTGCGCCTCGCCGCCGGAGAGCGTGGTGGCATTCTGGCCGAGCCGCACGTACGAGAGCCCGACGTCGAGCAGCGTCTGCAGCTTGCCCTGCAGCGCCGGCACGTTGCGGAAGAAGGTCGCGGCGTCCTCGATCGTCATGTCGAGCACGTCGTGGACGTTGCGGCCCTTGTAGCGGATCTCGAGCGTCTCGCGGTTGTAGCGCATGCCGCGGCACGCGTCGCAGGTCACGTACGCGTCGGGCAGGAAGTGCATCTCGACGCGAATCACCCCGTCGCCCTCGCAGGCCTCGCAGCGCCCGCCGCGCACGTTGAAGCTGAAGCGGCCGGGGTCGTACCCGCGCGCGCGTGACTCGGGCACTTCGGCAAACAGGTCGCGGACGGGCCCGAAGATGCCGGTGTAGGTCGCGGGATTCGAGCGCGGCGTGCGGCCGATCGGCGACTGGTCGATGTCGATCACGCGATCGATCTGGTCGAGTCCCTCGATCGCCCGGCAGGGCGCGGCATCGCCGCCCGACTCGAGCCGGTTACCGGCCGCGTGGCGGTACAGCGTGTCGATCACCAGCGTCGACTTGCCCGAGCCGGACACCCCCGTCACGCACGTCATCAGTCCGAGCGGGAAGGTCGCGTCCACGCCACTCAGGTTGTTGCCCGAGGCACCCAGGATGCGGATCCGGCGCTCCGGATGCGCGGCACGCCGCTGTGCCGGCACCGGGATCCTCCGCCGTCCGCTCAGGTACGCGCCGGTGAGCGAGTCGGGATGGGCTGCCACGCTCGCGGGTGTGCCCTGCGCGACCACCAGCCCGCCGTGCGAGCCTGCCCCCGGGCCGAGGTCGACGACGTAATCGGCCTGACGGATCGCGTCCTCGTCGTGCTCGACCACGAGCACGGTGTTGCCGAGGTCGCGCAGCCGGGTGAGCGTGTCGAGCAGCCGCTGGTTGTCGCGCTGGTGCAGGCCGATCGACGGCTCGTCGAGGATGTACATGACCCCCACGAGGCCCGAACCGATCTGGCTCGCGAGCCGGATCCGCTGAGCCTCGCCGCCCGAGAGGGTTTCCGCGCTGCGGTCGAGCGAGAGGTAGTCGAGCCCGACGTCGCTCAGGAACCTGAGCCGGTCGGCGACTTCGCGCACGAGGCGGGAGGCGATCTCGCCGCGCCAGCCCTCGATCGTCAGGCCGGCGAAGAAGCGGCGCGCCTCGGCGATCGAGAGCGCGGCAATTTCGGGCAGGGAACGGTTCGCGACGAAGACGTTGCGCGCCGCCTGGTTGAGGCGACTGCCGCCGCAGTCGACGCAGGCGCGCGTGCCGCGGTACTTCGCGAGCTCCTCGCGCACGGTGGCCGACTCGGTCTCGCGGTAGCGGCGCTCGAGGTTAGGCAGGATGCCCTCCCAGGCATGCGTACGCCGGGTCTGCGCACCCTTGGCGTCGAAATAGCGGAAGGGGATCTTCTCCTCGCCGCTGCCCCAGAGCAGGGCGTGGCGCACGGCCTCCGGGAGCTCCTGCCACGGTGTTTCGATGTCGAAGCGATAGTGCCGCGCGAGCGACTGGATCAGCTGGAAGTAGTACGCGTTACGGCGATCCCAGCCGCGGATCGCGCCCCCCGCGAGCGAAAGCCCGGGATTGACGACCACGCGGCCCGGGTCGAAGAACTCCTGCACGCCCAGGCCGCCGCAGGTGCCGCAGGCGCCGTTCGGGTTGTTGAACGAGAAGAGCCGCGGCTCGAGCTCGGTCAGGCTGTAGCCGCAGATCGTGCAGGCGAAGCGGTTGGAGAACTGCAGCTCCTCGCGTGCGGGTTCGTCGTGGAAGGCGAGTCGCGCGGAGCCCTGAGCGAGCGCGAGTGCGGTCTCGAACGACTCGGCGAGCCTCTGCGACGCGTCGGGGCGCACCTTGAGTCGGTCGATCACGGCGTCGATCGAATGGCGCCGTCGCGGGTCGAGCTCGGGCCGGTCGTCGAGTTCGTGCAGCCGGCCGTCGATGCGCACGCGCACGTAGCCCTGGCTGCGCAGCTGCTCGAACGTCTCGGCGTGCTCGCCCTTGCGGTCCTGCACGACGGGCGCGAGCAGCACCACGCCGGTGCCTTCCGGCAGCGCGAGCGCCTGGTCCACCATCTGCGTGACGGTCTGCGCCGCGAGTTCCTGGCCGTGGTCGGGGCAGCGAGGCACGCCCGCGCGCGCGTACAGCACCCGCAGGTAATCGTAGATCTCGGTGACGGTGCCGACCGTGGACCGCGGGTTGTGCGACGTCGCCTTCTGCTCGATCGCGATCGCGGGCGACAGTCCCTCGATGTGGTCGACGTCGGGCTTCTCCATCACCGAGAGGAACTGGCGCGCGTAGGCCGACAGCGATTCCACGTAGCGCCGTTGTCCCTCGGCATAGATCGTGTCGAACGCGAGCGACGATTTGCCCGAGCCGGAGAGGCCGGTGATCACGATCAGCCGGTCGCGCGGCAGGTCGAGGTCGATGCCGCGCAGGTTGTGCGTGCGGGCGCCGCGGATGCGGATCACGTCCATGCGAGTCGGTTCGTCGTTGCGGTCAGGCGGAAGGAATGCGGAAGGAATGCGGAAGGAATGCGGAAGGAGTGCGGAAGGAGTGGCCGGAAGTCAGCCTGCTAATATAGGCAGCGCCCCCATCCCGAGGCAAAGACCATCCGCACCGTCGATCCAGTCCAGAGGCCGGCGCTCAACGCCGTCGAGCGCCGTTCGGTCGGTGCCCTCGCCGCGATCTACGCCTCGCGCATGCTCGGCATGTTCCTGATGCTCCCCGTGCTCGCGCTGCATGCGAAGACACTGCCGGACTACACCCCGGAGATGCTCGGCCTCGCGATGGGCGCCTACGGTCTCACGCAGGCGCTGCTGCAGATCCCGTTCGGCCGGTGGTCCGATCGCTTCGGCCGCAAGCCGTTGATCACGCTGGGGTTGCTGTTCTACGTCGCCGGGTCGGTGGTCGGCATCTTCGCCCATTCCGTCGCGCTGCTCGCGCTCGCCCGCGGCGTCCAGGGCGCGGGAGCGGTCTCGGCATCGATCACCGCGCTGCTGGCGGACCTCACGCGCAACGAGGTGCGCACCCGCGCCATGGCGGTGATCGGCATCAGCATCGGACTGTCGTTCGTGATCGCACTGGTCTCGGCGCCGGCGCTGGAGGCCGCGGTGGGCGTGCCGGGCATTTTCGCGATCATGCTGGCGATGGCGCTGCTCGGCATCGCACTGCTGTACCTCGCGGTGCCGGCAGAACCGCCGCGGCACGGCGGGCCCGAAGGACGGCCGCTCTCGGGCATGCTCGAGATCGTGCGACGCCCCGTCCTGCGTCCGCTTTATTTCGGGATGTTCGCGCTGCACGCCATCATGACCGCGACGTTCATCTCCGTGCCCCAGGTGCTTCAGGGCAATCTCGGCATTCCCGCCGCCGCGCACTGGAAGGTCTACCTGGCGGTCTTCGTCACCTCGATCGCCGGCACCGTGCCCCTCGTCCTCGCCACGGAACGCGGCGGGCGTGGTGCTCCCAAGCTGTTCGTGCTGTCCGTCGCGCTGGCCGGCATCGCGCAGGCCCTGCTCGGACTCGACCACGGCCACTTCTGGAGGGTGCTCGCCGCGCTGACCCTGTTCTTCGCGGTGTTCAACTACCTCGAGGCGCGGCTGCCGGCGCTGCTGACCCAGGCGGCATCGGTCTCCGAGCGAGGCGCCGCGCTGGGCGTCTTCGCCACCTCCCAGTTCCTGGGCGCGTTCGCGGGCGGAGTGACGGGCGGCCTGCTGCTCGGGCAGTTCGGCCTCGCCGGGGTCTTCTGGGGCTGCGCGGCCTTGGCCGTGACCTGGGCCGCGCTGGCAGGACGGCCGGGGCAGGCTCCCCTGCACGGCCCGGTTTCAGGCTGAACCGGCCCGATTGTCGCTGACGCGGCGCGCCCCCGCTTGCCGTAAAATCCCCTATCCCTCCTCCCGACCTCCATCACAGCAAGGCTCATTCCATGGCACGTGGCGTCAACAAAGTCATCCTCGTGGGCAACCTGGGCAAGGACCCCGAGACCCGCTACATGCCGAACGGCAAGGCGGTCACGAACTTCAGCGTCGCCACATCCGAGAGCTGGAAGGACAAGCAGACCGGCGAGCAGCGCGAGCAGACGGAGTGGCACAACATCGTCATGTACGACCGTCTCGCCGAGATCGCCGCCGAGTATCTCAAGAAGGGCTCGCAGGTGTACCTCGAAGGCAAGCTGCGCACGCGCAAATGGCAGGACAAGGAAGGTCGCGACCGCTACACGACCGAGATCAACGCGAATGAGATGCAGATGCTCGGCAGTCGTGCCGGCGGTGGTGGGGCGGCGGCGGCGGCTATTCGCGCGACGAGTCGCAGGCTGCGGCGCGCCCGGCGGCGGCCGCGGCGGGCAGCCGCGCCCCCGCGGAAGAATCGCCGTTCGACGACGACATCCCGTTCTGAACGGGCGCGCCCGCGCGAGCGCGGCGCACCGCACGTCACGTACCCGATGCCCCGCGTCTACCTGAAGACCTTCGGCTGCCAGATGAACGAGTACGACTCCGCCCGCATGGCGGACGTGCTTCGTGCCGCGGGCGGCTACGAGTCGACGGACGACCCGGCGGAGGCCGACCTGCTGCTGCTCAACACCTGCTCGGTGCGCGAGAAGGCGCAGGAGAAGGTGTTCTCACAACTGGGGCGCTGGCGCGAGCTCAAGGCGGCGCGCCCGCACGTCGTCATCGGTGTCGGCGGTTGCGTCGCGAGCCAGGAAGGCGAGGGCATCACCGATCGCGCGCCGTTCGTCGACCTGGTGTTCGGACCGCAGACGATCCATCGGCTGCCGGGCATGCTGGCCGAGTTGCAGCGGCACGGCCGCGCCGTCGTCGACGTGAGCTTCCCGGAGATCGAGAAGTTCGACCGCCTGCCGGAGCCCCGTGCGGAGGGTGCGACGGCCTTCTTGTCGATCATGGAAGGCTGCAGCAAGTACTGTACGTTCTGCGTGGTGCCCTACACGCGCGGCGAGGAAGTGAGCCGTCCGCTCGCGCAGGTGATGGCGGAGGTCCGCTCGCTCGCCGGGCAGGGGGTTCGCGAGGTGACGCTGCTCGGCCAGAACGTCAACGCCTATCGCGGCCAGATGACGGGCGGCGGTCACGCGGATCTCGCCGCGCTCATCTACTTCGTGGCGGCCGTGCCCGGCATCGAGCGCATCCGCTTCACCACCTCCCATCCCGTGGAGTTCCGCGACAGTCTCGTCGAGGCCTACCGCGACGTGCCGCAGCTTGCGGACCACCTGCACCTGCCGGTGCAGAGCGGGTCCGACCGCGTGCTCGCACTGATGAAGCGCGGGCACACCGTGCTCGAATACAAGCAGAAGCTGCGCCGGTTGCGGGAAGTCCGACCCGACATCAGCCTGTCGACCGACCTGATCGTCGGCTTTCCTGGCGAGACGGAACGCGACTTCCAGTGCACGCTCGACCTCGTGCGCGAGATCGGCTTCGACCAGAGCTTCAGTTTCATCTACAGCCCGCGTCCGGGCACGCCTGCGGCCGCGCTGCCCGACGACGTGACGCACCCCGAGAAGCAATTGCGGCTCGAGCGGCTGCAGGCACTGCTCAACACCCAGGCCCAGGCGATCAGCCGCAGCATGGTCGGCTCCGTGCAGCGCGTGCTGGTCGAGAGGCCGTCGAAGAAGGATGCACGCCAGCTCGCCGGTCGCACCGGGAACAACCGCTGGGTCAACTTCGATGGACCCGCGACACTGATCGACCGGTTCGCCGAGGTCGTCGTCACCGAGGCCATGGCGAACTCGCTGCGCGGACGGCTCGTCGACGCCCACGCCGGGGGACTGTCGCCGGGTTCATCCGCGCCCGCCGCAGCGGGCGGCACCGCGTGAGCCGTGCGCCGCTCGAGGCACGCGAGCTGTCGCTCGCCAGCGCGGACAACTCCCGTCTCGCGAACTTCGCCGGCCCGATGGAGCAGAACCTGCGCCACGTCGAGGAACGCCTCGGCGTCGAGGTGCGTCGCCGCGGGCACCAGCTGCAGGTGATCGGGCCCGCCGAGCCGGTCGCGCACGCCGAGACCGTGCTGCGCGAGTTGTTCGAGCTCTCCGCGAAGGAGACGCTCTCGCCCGACCGGGTGCACCTGTGCGTGCAGGAATACGGGTTTCCGCAGGCGCCCGGTCCGGCAGTTCCGGCCGGCGGCGGCGCTGGCGACGGCAGCGAGGGTGGTGAGACGTCGCGCGACGAGGTCATCGTGCAGACGCAGCGCGGTGGCATCCGCGGCCGCGGCCCGAACCAGCGCCAGTACCTCGAGTACATCCGGCTGAACGACCTCACCTTCGGCATCGGCCCGGCCGGCACCGGCAAGACCTATCTCGCGGTCGCGAGCGCCGTCGAGGCGCTGCATTCCGGCAGCGTGCGTCGCATCGTGCTCGTGCGTCCCGCGGTGGAAGCGGGCGAGCGGCTCGGCTTCCTGCCGGGCGACATGGCGCAGAAGGTCGATCCCTACCTGCGCCCGATGTACGACGCGCTCTACGAGATGATGGGATTCGACCGTGTCGCCCGCAACATCGAGCGCCAGGTGATCGAGGTCGCACCGCTCGCGTTCATGCGCGGACGCTCGCTCAACGACTCGTTCATCATCCTCGACGAGGCGCAGAACACGTCGGTCGAGCAGATGAAGATGTTCCTGACGCGCCTGGGCTTCGGGTCCAAGGCCGTCGTCACCGGTGACATCACGCAGGTGGACCTGCCGCGCCAGCAGCGCTCGGGCCTGCGCCACGCCGTCGAGGTGCTGCGCGGCGTCGACGGCGTGGCGTTCACGTTCTTCAATGCGCGCGACGTCGTGCGCCATCCACTCGTGCAACGCATCGTGCAGGCGTACGAACGCGAGTCGGACGCCGGCGCAGCGCAGGACCGCTGATGCGCGCCGGCAAGTTCGCGGCGACGGCCCGGCGCGTCGAGGTGCAGGTCCTCACGCGGCGCTGGTGGGTACCGACGCAGGCGACGCTGCGCCGCTGGGCGGAAGCGGCGCTTTCGGCGGGCACGGCGGCGCCGGCAGCGGGACGGACCGCCGCTGCACCGAAGCGGGGCACGGGCCCCGGGCGCCAGCGCCCCGCCGCAACGCTGTCGATCCGGATCGTGGGCGTGGCCGAGAGCCGGCGCCTGGACCGCCTGTACCGCGGCAAGGACGAGCCCACCAACGTCCTCTCGTTCCCGGCTTCGACCGAAGAACGGGCCCTCGGGGGCACACTGGGCGACCTCGTGGTGTGCGCCCCCGTGGTGGCGCGCGAGGCCCGTGAGCAGGGCAAGCGGGCCGAGGCGCACTGGGCCCACATGGTGGTCCACGGAACGCTGCACCTGCTCGGGTTCGACCACGAGCGATCCGGCCGGGCGGCCCGGCGGATGGAGCGTCTCGAAGTGGAAATCCTGTGCCGATTGGGGTTTGATGACCCGTATCGATGGGTCGCGCGCAAGGCGGTATGAGTAGCAGCAGCAGCGGCGGGAAGGGCAGCTTCGGCAACGGGCACAACGGCGGCCCGGCGAGCACGTCCTCGCCTGCGGCGTCGGGCTCTGCGCGCGGCTCGGGCGGCGGCTGGCTCCGGCGCCTGGTGGACACGCTCTCGGGCGAACCTCGCGACCTGGAGCAGCTCGGCGACGTGCTGGCCGACGCTCGCGACCGCGGCCTGATCGACGGCGACGTGCTCGAGATGCTCGAGTCGGTGCTCGAGGTCTCCGAGATCCAGGTGCGGGACGTGATGGTGCCGCGTTCGCAGATGGTCGTGATCAATCGCGACGACGCGCCGGACACCATCCTGCCGGTCGTGATCGAGTCCGGCCACTCGCGCTTCCCGGTCCTGGGAGAGGATCGCGACGAGGTCGCCGGCATCCTGCTCGCCAAGGACCTGCTGCGGTATTTCGTCGAGGACGCCGGCGCCTCGTTCGACATCCGCGAATGCCTGCGCCCGGCGGTGTTCATCCCCGAGAGCAAGCGACTCAACGTGCTGCTCAAGGAATTCCGGCTCACGCACAACCACATGGCCATCGTCGTCGACGAGTACGGCGGCGTGTCCGGGCTGCTCACGATCGAGGACGTGCTCGAGCAGATCGTGGGCGACATCGGCGACGAGTACGACGTCGACGAAGGCGAGGGCATCCGCCGGGAAGGCGACCGTTCGTGGACCGTGCCGGCCATCACCCGCATCGAGGAGTTCAACGGCGTCTTCGGCACGCGTTTCTCGGACGAGGAGGCCGACACGATCGGTGGCCTCGTGCTGCACGAGCTCGGGCGCATGCCGCGCCGCGGCGAGGCGATCCAGATCGGCGGCATCGAGATCAAGGTGACGCGGGCCGATCGCCGGCACATCGAGATGCTGCGCGTCACGCCCTCGCGCGAAGCGGACGTGCGACCCGCGGACGGCGGTTGAGGGGTGAGCATCGCCGTTTCGCCGGGCCGGCGCGTATTCCTGGAGCGCCACGGCCGCTGGATTGCCCTGCCGCTCGGCCTCGCGCTCGCCTTCGCGTTCGCGCCGACCGACGTCGTCGCGTTCGCGTTCCTCGCCCCGGCCGGGCTCTTCCTGCTGTGGCAGAGTGTCGGGCCGCGTGAAGCCGCGTGGCGCGGGTTCTGGTTCACGAGCGGCACCTTCCTCGCGGGCACGTACTGGCTGTACCACAGCATCCACCTCGTCGGGCAGGCGCCGGTGTGGATCGCGCTGCTGCTGATGCTGGGAATGGTCGCGATCATGGCGGCCTACACGGCGTTCGCCGGGTACGTGACAGCGCGCTGGATGCCCGCGCGTGGCGCGTGGCGCTGGCTGCTGGTGCTGCCCGCGCTGCTGGTGCTGGCCGAGTGGCTGCGGGGCTGGCTGCTCAGCGGCTTCCCCTGGCTCGCGCTCGGCTACACGCAGCTGGCGACGCCATTGCGCGGCTACGCGCCGCTGCTGGGCGTCTACGGGGTGAGTTTCGCTGCCGCAGCCTGCGCGGGTGCGCTCGCGATGCTGCTGCTCGGCACCGCGCGCGAGCGCGCGATCGGCGCAGCGACCCTGGTGCTCGCGACCGGCGGCGGTCTCGCGCTCGAGCGTGCCGCGTGGACGCAGACGGCGGGCGAACCCGTGGCCGTCGCGCTGGTGCAGGGCGCCGTTCCGCAGGCGATGAAGTGGGAAGCCGGCCAGCGCGAGAACACGATGCAGCTCTACGCGCGGCTCACCGCTCCGTACCTCGGCACGACGATCGTGGCCTGGCCCGAGTCCGCGATTCCCTCACTCGAGGAATACGTGCGTCCGTACCTCGCGCAGGTGTCGGGCGCGGCGCTCGCCCGGGGATCCACGCTGATCATGGGCCTGATCCGTCGCGACGCGGCGCGCGATTCGTATTTCAACTCGATCACGGCGTGGTCGCCCGGCGAGCCGACGCAGCAGTGGTACGACAAGCGCCGGCTGGTGCCGTTCGGCGAGTTCTTCCCGGTCCCGGAGTTCGTGCGCGAGTGGATGCGCCTCATGAGCCTGCCGTACTCCGACTTCGCACGCGGACGTGCCGACCAGGCGCCCCTGCGCGCCGGCGAGCAGCGGCTCGCGCCCACCATCTGCTACGAGGACGCCTACGGAACCGAACAACGCCGGCTCGTGCGGCAGTCGACGCTGCTCGTCAACGTGACCAACGACGCGTGGTTCGGCGACTCGACCGCGCCGCACCAGCATCTCGACATCAGCCGCATGCGCGCCCTCGAGAGCGGACGCGCGATGCTGCGCGCGACCAACGACGGCGTCACGGCGCTGATCGACTTCGACGGCACCGTGCTCGGGCGGCTGCCGCAGTTCCGGCCCGGCGTCCTGACGGGCGAGCTGCAGCCTCGCACGGGCGACACGCCGTACGTGCGCGCCGGCAACCTGCCAGTGGTCTCCCTCGCGGTGCTGGCGCTCGCGATCGGGGCGTGGCGGCGGCGTCGCGACCCGGACGCCGTGGCGCAGGGAGCGGGACGGTGAACTCGAGCGTTCCCGCTGAAGCAACCGGTCTCACGAGCGAAGGCGAAGTCTACCCGTCGCCGCCTCGCGCACTCGACTATCTCGAAATCGAACCGCCGGAACCCGGACGCGCGAGATCGCTGGGCGAGGGGTTCCTCTGGGCCCGCATTCCGTTGCCCATGGAACTCAACCACATCAACGTCTGGCTGCTCGGCGACGGCGACGGCTGGACGCTGGTCGATACCGGCCTCGCCGAGGAAGTCTGTCGCGACGCGTGGCGCCGGCTCGAACCGGCCGATCTCGGCGGCCGGCCGCTGCGTCGCATCTTCGTCACGCACGACCACCCCGACCACATGGGTCTCGCGAGCTGGTTGCATGAGCGCCACGGCGCGCCGGTGTGGATGTCGGAGGTCGGACACCGATCGACGGCGGAGATGCTCGCCGAGTCGGTGCAAACCCTCAACGCGCGACGCTTCGCGTTCCTCGCGACGCACGGTATGGAGGTCGCGCCGGACGATTCGGTCCGCCAGGTCGGTGCCGAGCACGGGCGCTGGTACGGCGGGTTGCCGCCGCTCGAGCGTCCGACCGTCGACGGCGACCGGCTGACAGCCGGCGCCCGCGAATGGCGCGTGATCGAGACCGGCGGCCACTGCCGGGGCCACCTGTGCCTCTACGACGCGGCCCGCGACGTCCTGATCACCGGCGACCAGGTGCTGCCGACGATCTCGCCCAACGTGAGCGCGCTCGCGACACGACCGGACGCGAACCCGCTCGGCGAATTCCTCGGCTCACTCGCCCGGCTCGAGCAGACCTGCTCGAGAGACACGCTGGTGCTGCCGTCGCACGGGCGCCCGTTCCGCGGCCTGCATCGTCGCATCGAGGTGCTGCGCTCGCACCACCTGCAGCAGCTCGAAGCGCTGCGCGAGGCATGCCAGGGTCACCCGCGATCGGCGAACGACCTGCTGGCGGTGATGTTCGCGCGACCCCTGCGGGGGTTCCACCGCTTGCTGGCCCTCGGCGAAACCGTCGCCCACCTGAACTACCTCTGGCACGCCGGCGTGCTCGTGCGACGGGTCGAGGACGACGGGCGCATCCGCTTCGGCGCCACCGCTGCCGCCTGAAAGCCGCATCCGGACGCGCCCCGGCGTTCGGACCAGCGGCTGGTTCGCTGCGATTCTGGCCGGGATCGCGTCGCCTCCAGTATCCTTCGCAGTCCGCTGCCCGCCGGCCCGCCGATCTTCGACCGAACATGCAGGAACGCTACGAACCCGCCGTCCTCGAACGCGAAGCACAGGCCTACTGGGAGGCCCAGGGCAGCTTTGCCGCGGCCGAGGATCCCGCACGACCGAAGTACTACTGCCTCTGCATGTTCCCGTACCCGAGCGGGCGCCTGCACATGGGCCATGTCCGCAACTACACGATCGGCGACGTGCTGAGCCGCTACATGCGGATGCAGGGCTACAACGTGCTGCAGCCGATGGGCTGGGACGCTTTCGGTCTTCCCGCCGAGAACGCCGCGATGCAGAACGGCGTCCCGCCCGCGAAATGGACCTACGACAACATCGAGTACATGAAGCGCCAGCTGAAGTCGCTCGGCTTCGGTATCGACTGGTCGCGCGAACTCGCCACCTGCAAGCCCGACTACTACCGCTGGAACCAGTGGCTGTTCCTGCGGATGCTCGAGCGGGGCATCGCGTACCGCAGGACCGGGGTGGTCAACTGGGACCCCGTCGACCAGACAGTGCTCGCGAACGAACAGGTGATCGACGGCCGCGGCTGGCGCACGGGAGCGCTGGTCGAGAAGCGCGAGATCCCGATGTATTACCTCGCGATCACGCGCTATGCCGACGACCTGCTCGGTGCACTCGACGGACTGCCGGGCTGGCCCGGGCGCGTCAAGCTCATGCAGGAGAACTGGATCGGGCGCTCCGAGGGCCTCGAGATCGAATTCGAGGTTGAAGGCGGCGGGACGCTCGGCGTGTACACCACGCGCCCCGACACGCTCTGCGGCGTCACGTACATGGCCGTCGCGGCCGAACATCCACTCGCGCTGCGCGCGGCGGAGCGCAACCCGGATCTGCAGGCGTTCATCGCCGAGTGCCAGCGCACGGGCGTCACCGAGGCCGCGCTCGAGACCATGGAAAAGCGTGGCATGCCGACAGGCTTCCACGCGATCCACCCGATCACCGGCGACCGCATCCCGGTCTGGGTCGCGAACTTCGTGCTGATGGGTTACGGCACCGGCGCCGTGATGGCGGTGCCCGCGCACGACCAGCGCGACTGGGAGTTCGCGCGGCGCTACGGGCTGCACATCCACCAGGTGATCCAGCCGACGGACGGTTCGCTCGCGCAGATCGACGACGCTGCATTCGTCGAGCACGGCACGCTGATCAACTCGGGCCAGTTCGACGGGCTCGGCTTCGAGGAAGCGTTCGACGCGTTCGCGAAGCTGTTCGAGGCGCAGGGCACGGGCCGGCGGCGCAGCAACTTCCGGCTGCGCGACTGGGGCATCTCGCGCCAGCGCTACTGGGGCTGCCCGATCCCGCTGATCCACTGCGCGGATTGTGGCGTGCTGCCGGTGCCGGACGACCAGCTGCCCGTCGTGCTGCCGGAGGACCTGGTGCCGGACGGCAGCGGCAACCCGCTCAACCGCCACGCCGCGTTCCTGGAGTGCCACTGCCCGCAGTGCGGCAAGGCCGCGCGGCGGGAGACGGACACGATGGACACGTTCGTCGACTCGAGCTGGTACTTCTTCCGTTTCGCGAGCGCGCACAACGACCGCGCGATGGTCGACGGGCGCGCGCAGTACTGGCTGCCGGTCGACCAGTACATCGGCGGCATCGAGCACGCGATCCTGCACCTGCTCTACGCGCGATTCTGGACGCGCGTGATGCGTGAGGTCGGGCTCACGACCATCGAGGAGCCGTTCGCGAACCTGCTGACGCAGGGTATGGTCCTCAACGAGATCTACTTCCGCAAGCCGGCGCAGGGGCGGATCGCGTACTACAACCCCGCCGACGTCGACGTGGCGCACGACGGGCGCGGCGCGCGCATCGGCGCCGTGCTGCGCGAGGACGGCCAGCCGGTCGAGTTCGGCGGTACCGGCACGATGTCGAAATCGAAGAACAACGGCGTCGACCCCAACGCGCTCGTCGAGCAGTACGGGGCAGACACCGCCCGGCTGTTCATGATGTCGAACGTGCCGCCCGAGCAGACGTTCGAGTGGAGCGACGAGGGCATCGAAGGCGCCCACCGGTTCATGAAGCGGCTCTGGAAGGCCGTGCACAGCCACGTGCAGGAGGGCGCACCCGCGGGCCCGCCGGACAAGGCCGCGCTGTCGCCGCCGCAGCGCGCGATGCGCCGGCTCGCGCACGAGACCTTGCGCAAGGTCACGCACGACCTCGGCACGCGCCGCACGTTCAACACGGCCATCGCGGCGGTGATGGAGCTCATGAACGCGCTCACGAAGTTCGCGGCCGAGGACAAGGGCGGGCAGGGCCGGGCAGTCGTGCATGAGGCACTCGAGATCGTGGTGCTCGTGCTGTCGCCCGTGGTGCCGCACGCCTGCCACTCGTTGTGGCGGGCGCTCGGTCATGCGGATCGTGCGCCCGTGGACGAGCGCTGGCCGCAGGTTGACGCCCAGGCGCTCGTGCGCGACGCGATCGAGGTCGTCGTGCAGGTCAACGGCAAGCTTCGCGGCCGCGTGACCGTGCCCGCGAGCGCAGACGAAGCCACGGTGCGCGAGGCCGCACTGGCCGACGAGACGGTCCAGAAGTACGTCGACGGCAAGCCGCTGCGCAAGTTCGTGTATGTGCCCGGCAAGCTCGCGAACGTCGTCGTCTGAACGTGCGTCACGCCTTGCGATTCATTCGTCCGGCCCCGGTGCCTTGCGGAGGTCCCCGTGGTCTGTTCGTCGCGATCGCGGTGTCGGCGCTGCTCGCCGCCTGCGGCTTCCACCTGCAGGGCACCGGCATGCTGCAGGAGGGCAGCCGCAGGATCTTCATCGCGACGTCCGACGAACTCACGCCGTTCGCGATCGAACTGCGGCGTGCGATCGAGCGCTCGGGTGGCGAGCTCGTGCGCGGTTCGCGCCTTGCCGACCTGGTCGTGCGCATCGAGCGCGACCGCAGCGGCCGCCGCGTGCTCTCGGTCTCCGCGCGCAACACGCCGCAGGAATTCGAGGTGTTCTACGACGTCGAGTACTCCGTCGACCGCGCCGGCCGCGAAGTGGTCGAGCGCCAGCCGCTCGAGCTGATCCGCAACATCAGCTTCGAGGAGTCGCAGCTGCTCGCCAAGGAACGCGAGGAGGAAATCCTGCGCGGGGCGATGGCCCGCGACCTGGCGCAGCTCGTGATCCGCAAGCTCGAGTCGCTGCTGCAGCCGATCCCGCCGCCTCCGCCGGCGACGACGCCCGCCATCGACGATCCGGCGACCCCGGCGACGAACGAGGCGACAGCCCTGCCGCCGGCGTCACCCACGCCGTCGTGCTGCCGGCGGTCCCCGGGCACCGGCGCGACAGGGAGATCCCGTCGCATTGACGACCAACTTCGCGAGCCCCGCCACGCGCGGCTCGCATGGCTGCACCCGAGCGCGACCTGAGCAGGCGTCGCGCCGTGCACCCGCGCGATCGGGCGCACGACCCCGCCGACGAAATCGAACGCCCGTTCCTCGTCGAACGGGAACAGGTCGAAGCCCGGGTAGCGGTTGCCCTCGGCCCTGAGGTGCTCCCGCGGGTACTGCCTGTTCTAGCGGGCGAATCGGTCCGTGGCGGAGACGAGCTCGTGCGTATTGCCGGGCTCGAGCGCGGAGTGACCCGCATCCGGGACGACGCGCAGGTCCGCCTCCGGCCATGCGCGGTGCAGGTCCCAGGCGCTGCGCATCGGGCAGACGACGTCGTAGCGACCCTGCACGATCACGGCGGGGATGTGCCGGATCCTCTGCACGCCGCGCAGCAGCTGGTCGTCCGTCTCGAAGAAGCCCTGGTGGATGAAGTAGTGGCACTCGATCCGCGCCACCGCGATCGCGAAGTCGTCGGCATTCCAGTTCTCGACGTTCGCCTCGTTGACCCGAAGGTAGCTGGTCGAGCCCTCCCAGACCGCCCAGGCCTTCGCAGCCTTGAGGCGCGTCGCGCGGTTGTGACTGGTCAGGCGTTTGTAATACGCGCGCACGAAATCGCCGCGCTCGGCGCGCGGGATCGCCGCGACGTACTGCTCCCATCGATCGGGGAAGATCGCGCTCGCGCCGTGCTGGTAGAACCAGTGGATCTCCCAGTCGCGCAGCAGGAAGATGCCGCGCAGCACGAGCTCGGTCACGCGCTGCGGGTGCGCCTGCGCATAGGCGAGCGAAAGCGTCGAGCCCCAGGAGCCGCCGAACACCAGCCAGCGCCCGATGCCGAGGTGCGCGCGCAGCGCCTCGATGTCGGCGACGAGGTGCCAGGTCGTGTTCTCCTCCAGGCTCGCGTGAGGGCGGCTGCGTCCGCAGCCGCGCTGGTCGAACAGGACGATCCGGTAGCGCTCCGGATCGAAGAACCGCCGCGAGCGGACGTCCGCGCCTGCGCCGGGCCCGCCGTGGACGAACAGCGCGGGCTTGCCCTGCGCGTTGCCGGTTTCCTCCCAGTAGACCTCGTGCGTCGGCGAGACGCGCAGCCAGCCGCTGCGGCGAGGCTCGATGGCCGGGTAGAGCTCGCGGCGCGGCGCGGCGGGCGAGCGATCGTTGCGCGCGGGTTTGGCAGCCATGTCGCGGCATTCTAGCGCGCGTCGCCGTGGCTTCGGCGGCACCCGTATCGTCCGACACGCGGGATTGCCCGCCGGCCATGGTGCGACGCGAAGCGAGTCGGCATAATCGGGACAGATGCCGAGCCCATCACAGGCGTCCCGCGCAAAGCGGGTCCCGACCGCAGGTCGCCACACCCGGTGAGGACGACTGCGGATTCCCTCCCGGCAGCCCTCGGCAAGGGGCCGCTGCCGCGAGCGTGTCTCGTGACGGGCGTCGAACCACTCCTGATCGACGAAGCCTGTCGCCTGCTGCGCGCGCGCGCGCGCGACGAGGGGTTCGGCGGTCGCGAGGTCCACTTCCTCGAGAAGGGCTTCGACTGGGACGCGCTGCTGCGCGACGCGGCGAGCCTCTCGCTGTTCGCGAACCTGCGCCTGATCGAACTCAAGTTCCGCTCGGCGCCTGATGCGGCCGCCGGCAAGAATCTCGCGCAGCTCGCGGCTGCGCCGCCGCAGGACACGCTGTTGCTCGTGACCGGCGAGCTCGAGCCGAAGTCGCAACGTTCCGCCTGGGTCAACGAATTCGAGCGTCGCGGCATCGTGGTCGTCGCGCCCGAGATGACGCGCGACCGGCTGCCCGGCTGGATCGAGCGCCGGCTGCAGCAGCACGACGTGACGCTCGAGCGTGCGGCGGCAGAGCTGCTCGCGGACCGTGTCGAGGGCAACCTGCTCGCCGCACAACAGGAGATCGAGCGCATCGGCCTGCTCCGGCCGGGAGCGCGGCTCGATGCCGACGCGGTCGCCGAGCTGGTTGCAGACAACGCCCGCTACGACGTGTTCGAGCTCGCAGGTGCGGCATTCGCGGGCAACGCACCACGGGCCCTACGCGTGCTCGAAGGCCTGCGCGGCGAGGGCCGCGAACCGCCCCTGATCCTCTGGGCGCTGCTCAACGACCTCCGGGCGCTGTCGCGCGTGGTGCAGCGCGATCCGTCCGAGCACGAACTCGACGGCGTGTTCCGCTCGGAGAATGTCTGGGGCAGCCGGCAGGGAGCGCTGCGCCTCGCTCGGCACCGCCTGCACCGGCGCGACATCGACGCACTGCTCGTCGCGGCGGCGCGGGCCGATCGCGTCGCCAAGGGCAGCCTCAAGGGCGATGCCTGGGTCGAGATCACCGGCCTGGTCGCGCGCATCGCCGGCGTGGCACTCGCGGCCGCATGACACGAACTCCCACCGTCGCAGCGGTCGGCATCTTCGGCGGCACGTTCGACCCGATCCACGTCGGGCACCTGCGTACGGCGTTCGAACTGCTGCATGCGCTGGCCCTGCGCGAGGTGCGCTTCGTGCCGGCCGGCGACCCGCCACATCGCGCGCGGCCGCGCGTCGACGCACACCGTCGGCTCGATCTGGTGCGCGCCGCCGTCGCCGACCAGGCCGGTTTCGTCGTCGACGACCGCGAGGTGCGTCGCGCCGGACCTTCGTACACGGTCGTCACGCTCGCGGAACTGCGCGCAGAGGAGCCCGACATCCCGCTCTGCCTGATCGTCGGCATGGATGCGTTCCTCGGCCTGCCCACCTGGCACCGCTGGCGCGAGCTGTTCGAGCTCGCGCACGTCGCGGTGGCGCCGCGCCCCGGGTGGCAGGCTCCCGCCGAGGGGGAGCTCGGTCGACTGCTCGCCGAGCGCCGTGCGAGTGATCCGGCCGTGCTGCGCGAGTCGCGCGCCGGCCGCGTGCTGCTCCAGCCCGTCACGCAGCTCGAGATCTCGTCGACCGAGCTGCGCGAGCTGCTCGCGCGCGGCGACGATCCGCGTTACCTGGTGCCCGATGCCGTCCGCGACTCCATCCGCCGGACGGCCTGTTATTCCACGCAGTCCCAACCCACGAGGTGAGCATGGCAGTCAAGCGACGCCCAAGTTCCGGATCCGCCCGTACGACGACGACTTCCTCCGCCACACGTCACCCCCGCAGCGGCATTCCTGCGAAGACCGCCAAGCGTCGCGTCGCGGCCGCGGACGCTGTGGTGCCGGCCAAGCCGCGCGCGCCGCGCAAGAAGGCCGCGGAACCAAAGGCTTCGCACGGCCCGGCGCGGCCGAAGGCCGGTGCGACCCGGGCGCTGCCGCGGACGTCGACGCTGGTGCAGGTCGTGCTCGATGCGCTCGCGGACATGAAGGCAGTCGACGTCCGGGCGATGGACGTGCGCGGCATGACTGACATCACCGACACCATGGTCGTCGCGAGCGGCACGTCCGACCGGCACGTGAAGTCGATCGCCGACCGCGTCGTGCAGCGCTGCAAGGAAGCCGGTTTCCGCCCCTACGGCATGGAAGGCGAGCGGGACGGCGAATGGGTGCTGCTCGATCTGCAGGACATCGTGCTGCACGTGATGCTGCCGCGCGTGCGCGAGTTCTACGCGCTCGAGAAGCTCTGGGAGGGTGCGGGCGCGTCGGCACGGCGCGCCTGAGCGAACGCCGCGCACGCGCGAATGCCGCGCCACGGCCCGATGCGGTTCCAGGCCCGGCCGGAGGGTTGAGAGGGCATGCGCATGCGCGTGATCGCGGCGGGAACCCGTATGCCCGAGTGGGTCGTCGCAGGCTTCGACGACTACGCCGAGCGACTGCGCGGCGACTACCGCCTGGACCTCACGGAGATCCCGCTCGGCGACCGCGGCAGCGGCGACGTCCGCCGCGCCGTCGCGGCCGAAGGCCGGCGCATGCTCACCGCCGCCGCAGGCGAGCGCATCCACCTCGTCGCGCTGCAGGTCGGCGGCAAGGCGCTCTCGACCGAGCAGCTCGCCGCCTGGCTCGAGGCCCGTGCGCGCGATGGCGACGCGCCGGCGTTCTGCATCGGCGGCCCCGACGGCCTCGCCACCGAAGTCGATGCCCGCGCCCGGCTGCGCTGGTCGCTCTCGGCCCTGACGCTCCCGCACGGCCTGGCGCGCGTGGTCGTTGCCGAGGCGCTTTACCGGGCGGTCAGCCTGATCAAGGGGTTACCGTACCACCGGTCGTGATTTCGTCCGACGGTCCGCCATGGACAGGAAGCCCCGCGGCAGGCTTCAATGCCCGTTTGTGCGGCCTTCGGTCCCGCCTCCGCGGTGCCCCGTGTCCGCCCCACCGACAGGGAACCCCGCCATGCATCCGTACCCCCATCACTACACCGTCCACGCCAGGGCCGACGCCACCGGCGACGTCGAGCTTTCCGGCGCCAGCCTGCCCGTCATCGCGAGCGCGCCACCGGCCGAGTTCGACGGGCCCGGCGACCGCTGGTCGCCGGAGACGCTGCTCTGCGCCGCCGTCGCCGACTGCTTCGTGCTCTCGTTCCGGGCGATCGCCCGTGCCTCGCGTCTCGATTGGTCGTCGTTGGAAGCGCGTGTCGAAGGCACGCTCGACCGCGTCGACGGCAAGTCGCGTTTCACCCAGATCGTCTTGCACGGGACGCTGCGGGCGCCGTCGGGGACGGACCAGGACCGGGCGACCCGGCTGATGGAAAAGGCCGAGCAGGCCTGCCTGATCAGCAATTCGCTGCTGGCCGGGCGCCGGCTCGAACCCACCGTCATCGTGGGCTGAGCCGCGGCCCGCTGCCGATGGACCGGTCGTGATCTACCTCGCTTCCGCCTCGCCCCGGCGCAGCGCCCTCCTGCGCCAGATCGAGGTGGTGCACGAGGTGCGACCCGTCGACCTCGACGAGACGCCACGGCCCGCGGAATCGCCGGCCGGTTACGCATGGCGGCTCGCGGTCGAGAAGGCCGCGGCGCTCTGGGGCCGGCTCGCTCCCGACGAACGACGACCCGTGCTTGCGGCCGACACGACCGTTGCGCTCGGCACGGAGATCCTCGGCAAGCCCGCGGACCTGGCCGACGCGCGGCAGATCCTCCGCCGGCTCTCCGGCCGCGAGCACGAAGTGCACACGGCTGTCGCACTGGTGCATGACGCCGGCGCAGACTCCCGGCTCAGCACCAGCACCGTCGCCTTCCGCGAACTCGCGCCTGCGGAGATCGACTGGTACTGGCACACGGGCGAGCCGGTGGACAAGGCCGGCGCGTATGCCGTGCAGGGCCTGGGGGCGATCTTCATCCGGCGCCTCGCCGGCAGCTATTCGGGCGTGATGGGCCTGCCGCTGTACGAGACCTGGGAACTGCTCGCCCCGGTGCTCGGTTTGACCGGACGAGCGGGCCGCGGATCGCCATGACCACCGAAATGATCGTCAACGAGAGCCCGCGCGAGACCCGCGCCGCCCTGCTCGAGAACGGCGTGCTGCAGGAGCTGTTCGTCGAGCGCGCGAGCCGGATGGGACTCACCGGCAACATCTACAAGGGCCGCGTCTCCCGCGTGCTGCCCGGCATGCAGGCGGCCTTCATCGACATCGGGCTGGAGCGCACCGCATTCCTGCACGTCTCGGACATCGTGCAGCCGGCCGACGCGGAAGGGTCGACCGATGCGCCACGCACGGAAAATATCCGCGAGCTGGTCAACGAGGGAGGGGACATCCTCGTTCAGGTGCTCAAGGACCCGCTCGGCACCAAGGGCGCGCGACTGACGACGTTCATCACGATCCCGTCGCGTTACCTGGTCTACATGCCGTTCGGCCACGGCGTGGGCATTTCCGCGCGCATCGAGACCGAGGAGGAGCGCAGCCGGCTACGCGAAATGATGCAATCGTTCATCACGCCCGGCGAGCCGGGCGGTTACATCGTGCGCACGGCCGCCGAGGCCGCCGCAGCTGAGGCGCTGCGCGCCGACATGCTGTTCCTGCGCAAGCTCTGGGACGTGCTGTCGCAGAAGGCGACCGGCGCCCGCGCCGGTACGCTCGTGCACGAGGACCTGCCGCTGCCGCTGCGCCTGATGCGCGATCTCGTGGGCGAGGGCGTCGACCGCGTGCTCGTCGACCAGGATCGCACCCGCGAACGCATGCAGGAATTCGCCGTGACCTTCATGCCGGCCCTCGGCGCGCGTGTCGAACGCTACACCGGCAACCGGCCGATCTTCGACCTGCACGGCGTCGAGGAGGAGATCCAGCGTTCGCTCGATCGCAAGGTGCCGCTCAAGTCGGGCGGCTACCTGATCATCGACCAGACCGAGGCGCTCACGACCGTCGACGTCAACACCGGCGCCTACGTCGGGCATCGCAACCTCGAGGAGACGATCTACCGCACCAACCTCGAGGCGGCCGTCGCGATCGCGCGCCAGCTGCGGCTGCGCAACCTCGGCGGCATCATCATCATCGACTTCATCGACATGGAAGAGGAAGAGCACCGCAAGCAGGTGCTGCAGGCACTCGAGAAGGCGCTCGCCAAGGACCATGCGAAGACCCACGTCTCGGCGGTCTCGCCGCTCGGGCTCGTCGAGATGACGCGCAAGCGCACGCGCGAGAGCCTCTCGCACCAGCTCTGCGCGCCGTGCCCCGCCTGCGAGGGACGCGGCTTCGTCAAGACGCCCGAGACCGTCTGCTACGAGATCTTCCGTGAGGTGCTGCGCCAGGCCGGGCAGTTCGATTTCCAGCAGCTGATGGTGCTCGCGCACTCCGACGTGATCGAGCGGCTGCTCGACGAGGAGTCGGCGGCGCTCGGCGAGCTCGAGGTACTGGTACCGGGGCGAGCAGTTCCCAGGTCTCGTACAGCGGCAGGCCCATCACGCCCGAATAGCTGCCGGCGAGGCGCCGGATGAAGATCGCCCCCAGGCCCTGCACGGCATACGCGCCGGCCTTGTCCACCGGCTCGCCCGTGTGCCAGTACCAGTCGATCTCCGCAGGCGCGAGTTCGCGGAAGGCGACGGTGCTGGTGCTGAGCCGGGAGTCTGCGCCGGCGTCATGCACCAGTGCGACAGCCGTGTGCACTTCGTGCTCGCGGCCGGAGAGCCGGCGGAGGATCTGCCGCGCGTCGGCCAGGTCCGCGGGCTTGCCGAGGATCTCCGTGCCGAGCGCAACGGTCGTGTCGGCCGCAAGCACGGGTCGTCGTTCGTCGGGAGCGAGCCAGCCCAGAGCGCCGCGGCCTTCTCGACCGCGAGCCGCCATGCGTAACCGGCCGGCGATTCCGCGGGCCGTGGCGTCTCGTCGAGGTCGACGGGTCGCGCCTCGTGCACCACCTCGATCTCGCGCAGGAGGGCGCTGCGCCGGGGCGAGGCGGAAGCGAGGTAGATCACGACCGGTCCATCAGGCAGCGGGCCGCGGCTCAGCCCACGATGACGGTGGGTTCGAGCCGGCGCCCGGCCAGCAGCGAATTGCTGATCAGGCAGGCCTGCTCGGCCTTTTCCATCAGCCGGGTCGCCCGGTCCTGGTCCGTCCCCGACGGCGCCCGCAGCGTCCCGTGCAAGACGATCTGGGTGAAACGCGACTTGCCGTCGACGCGGTCGAGCGTGCCTTCGACACGCGCTTCCAACGACGACCAATCGAGACGCGAGGCACGGGCGATCGCCCGGAACGAGAGCACGAAGCAGTCGGCGACGGCGGCGCAGAGCAGCGTCTCCGGCGACCAGCGGTCGCCGGGCCCGTCGAACTCGGCCGGTGGCGCGCTCGCGATGACGGGCAGGCTGGCGCCGGAAAGCTCGACGTCGCCGGTGGCGTCGGCCCTGGCGTGGACGGTGTAGTGATGGGGGTACGGATGCATGGCGGGGTTCCCTGTCGGTGGGGCGGACACGGGGCACCGCGGAGGCGGGACCGAAGGCCGCACAAACGGGCATTGAAGCCTGCCGCGGGGCTTCCTGTCCATGGCGGACCGTCGGACGAAATCACGACCGGTGGTACGGTAACCCCTTGATCAGGCTGACCGCCCGGTAAAGCGCCTCGGCAACGACCACGCGCGCCAGGCCGTGCGGGAGCGTGAGGGCCGAGAGCGACCAGCGCAGCCGGGCGCGGGCATCGACTTCGGTGGCGAGGCCGTCGGGGCCGCCGATGCAGAACGCCGGCGCGTCGCCATCGCGCGCACGGGCCTCGAGCCAGGCGGCGAGCTGCTCGGTCGAGAGCGCCTTGCCGCCGACCTGCAGCGCGACGAGGTGGATGCGCTCGCCTGCGGCGGCGGTGAGCATGCGCCGGCCTTCGGCCGCGACGGCGCGGCGGACGTCGCCGCTGCCGCGGTCGCCGAGCGGGATCTCCGTGAGGTCCAGGCGGTAGTCGCCGCGCAGTCGCGCGGCGTAGTCGTCGAAGCCTGCGACGACCCACTCGGGCATACGGGTTCCCGCCGCGATCACGCGCATGCGCATGCCCTCTCAACCCTCCGGCCGGGCCTGGAACCGCATCGGGCCGTGGCGCGGCATTCGCGCGTGCGCGGCGTTCGCTCAGGCGCGCCGTGCCGACGCGCCCGCACCCTCCCAGAGCTTCTCGAGCGCGTAGAACTCGCGTACGCGCGGCAGCATCACGTGCAGCACGATGTCCTGCAGATCGAGCAGCACCCATTCGCCGTCCCGCTCGCCTTCCATGCCGTAGGGGCGGAAACCGGCTTCCTTGCAGCGCTGCACGACGCGGTCGGCGATCGACTTCACGTGCCGGTCGGACGTGCCGCTCGCGACGACCATGGTGTTGGTGATGTCAGTCATGCCGCGCACGTCCATCGCCCGGACGTCGACTGCCTTCATGTCCGCGAGCGCATCGAGCACGACCTGCACCAGCGTCGACGTCCGCGGCAGCGCCCGGGTCGCACCGGCCTTCCGCCGCGCCGGGCCGTGCGAAGCCTTTGGTTCCGCGGCCTTCTTGCGCGGCGCGCGCGGCTTGGCCGGCACCACAGCGTCCGCGGCCGCGACGCGACGCTTGGCGGTCTTCGCAGGAATGCCGCTGCGGGGGTGACGTGTGGCGGAGGAAATCGTCGTTGTACGGGCGGATCCGAACTTGGGCGTCGCTGGACTGCCATGCTCACCTCGTGGGTTGGGACTCGTGGAAATAGGCCGTCCGGCGGATGGAGTCGCGACGGCATCGGGCACAGGTAACGCGGATCGTCGCCGCGCGCGAGCAGCTCGCGCAGCTCGGTCGACGAGATCTACGACTGCGTGACGGGCTGGAGCAGCACGCGGCCGGCGCGCGACTCGCGCAGCACGGC
>CAVQQX010000178.1:0-43614 GCA_963714645.1 uncultured Gammaproteobacteria bacterium | reverse complement strand
TGCATTCTCAGTACACTCAGCATCAGATCGGCGTGGCGTATTTTTTATAAATGCGCTCTTCATCGGCGTTGGGCACATAGGCCGACTTGATGCTGATCTGCTGGCCGTCGTTTATGAAGCACACTTTCAAGTGGCGGCCGTAGTCATTCTCAGAGATAAACCAAAGCGTGACGGGGTCAGTTTTATGGTCTTCGCGCGTGTCTTCCAAAAAGGCGTGTGTGCGGTTGGTAAAACACTCGTAGATATCATTTTCGCTAACCGGCGGCGTTTTCAGCGTGAGCTTTTGTCTGATCTTTTGGGATAAATAGAGTTTCATGATCTTGAAAAGTAGGCTGCCGGAATAGTTATTGTATATACAGAACGTCTGACGGATTTGAACTTTCAGCCTAAATCCGATGAGTTCTTAGGGTCTTGATTGCGATTTCGCATAAAAAACGGTCATTCATAAAACAGTAGGTCGCACATAAGTCGGAGGGCGCAGCTACTTTGCAAGACTCGGGCGTACGGTTTTGAAATAGTTGGCAAAAAGGTTCGCAAACAGCGAAGGAAACAAGTAAAAAAACAAATACAGATCAACTACTTGCATTTACTTTGAAGTTGGCAATCCGCGCCGCATACACATGCATTCACCAAGTTGAAGCATTGCAGCCAGTAGAGTGCGGTTTTGACGTGCTGGAGCGCCACACGACAGACCCGGTGGATTTGAACGACGGATCGGGCCGCACAGACAAGCGCGATGTGTTGCTGCCAGCGCGCCTGAAGGTGGCAGCGCCCAAGCTGAATCCGCACATTCCTGAATCGGTGGTGATTGCCGCGCTGGACCGCACCGTGTTTTATCCGCTGAGTGGCGGGCAGGCCGGTGACACTGGCCTGCTGGTCCTCGCCGACGGCAGCGAAATCGTAATTGCCAACACCCGCAAGGGCAAGTCGGAAGACGGCAGTTTCAACGGTGAAATTGCTCACTTGCCCCCGTGACCGCCCGCATCGATTGGGCTCGGCGGCACGCATGTGGTCAACACCGCAGAGACGTCTGCCACCTGATTGCCGGGCACCTGCAAGACCTGACGCCGCTGCTGGGCGGCTTGACGACGCAGAGCCGGGAGTTTTGTTGAGAATTCAATAGAAAGAAAGACGCGCAAAAAAGGAGCGGCCAGCGTTCCAAGGAACGCTGGCCGACACCATTTTCAGATCAAAACCAGGCGCTTCAGGCCCTGGGGTCAGTCATTGCTGTCGTGATTGCTGTGGTTCTTGATCTCCACCTTGGTGGCGATGAACACGCCGTTGCTGCCTTGGGTGCCCTTGATTTCCACATAGACCCCGTTGGCCAGGCTGGCCGCATTCGTGTGCTCGAAACGGGCCGCAGAGGCATCAACCGTCAAGCCGTTGAGCTTGAAACTGGCCACAGACGCAAAGTCTGACACCTGACCGTATTGTTCATAGCTCACATCGCCAACCGTCCCGTGGCTGCTATCGTCGCTGGCGTTGTTGTCGTTGCCGTGGTTGCTATCGCTACTGTTGTCGTTACCGTGGCTGCTATCGGTACTGGTGCTGCTACCGGTGCCATTGGTCTTGAGCTCGACTTTGGTCGCCTTCAGCAGGTTGCCCGACATGTTCCCCTTGATCTCGACATAACTGCCGACCGCCACTTGGGCCAGGGTGGCGCTATGCCCGAACGTCGCAGTGCTCAAGTCAACACTGACACCGTTGACGACCACGGTGTTGCCATTGATGCTGCTGACAGCGCCATACAGCTCGTTGCTGCCGCCAATCTGGCCGGCACGGTAGCCGTCCTGTTCAATCTGTGTGGCTTGCAACACGCTGCCGTCCCAGTTGCCCTTGACCTCAAGCAGCTGACCCGCCGTGATGGTGCTGGTGTTGCCCTTGATCGCTGCCTGTGACACATTCACCGGCGTACCCGAGACCTTCAACACGCCATTGATGGGTGCCGCATCGGCGATGCCCTTGATCTTCAGCCACGCGCCTGCCGTGACGGCAGCGCCATATACCGAGCTCGCTTCCTCGACTTTTACCGTGCTGGCCGTCAGCACATTGTTGACCGCGTCAAAATTGCTAGCCGCTGCCTTGATCTTCACCCGCTTGCCGTCGCCCAGCACCCCGGTAACCACCGCCGTGCTGTAGTTCACCGTCAGGCTGCCTAGCTTGAAATTGGTGCCGCTGAAGTTGCTGACGACACCGTTCACACTCAAGGTCGTGAATGCTGTGCTTTTGAGCTGGATGAGGGTTGCCAGCAAGCTGCCGTCGGCCTGCAAGGCGCCGTACACCTCCACCGATTGCCCCGCGGTCAGTCCGGCCAGTCCGCTCACACCCTGGTAGGCGGTGGCCGTGTTGGTGTTCACCGTTTGCCCCAGCAAGGTGAGTGTGTTGGCCGATGCATTCACGGTTGTGACCGTGCCCCGTGTGCCATGCACCAAGGCCAATTGGCTGGCCGTGCCCAGCTGGGTGCTGTCGTCGGCAGTGCCACTCACGCGCACCGTCATGCCCAGTTTGAGTTGATCCAGATTGATGTCCTGGCCGTCATCGTCCTGCAGGGTGGCACCCACCGATGAGAAGCGCATGCCGTTCACAATGACCAGCAATACGGCGATGTCTATGTACTTCGTACGTTCATGATCGACGCGGTTTGCGCGCCGGACAAGCTCCGCGAGGTCGCCCTCCAGATCCAGGACGCCGCGGACGGCAAGCTCGACTGGAAGAAGCGGGTCAACGAGAAGAAGGCGCCCCTCCCGCTCAACGAGATCGAGGCGGGGATGGTCTCGAAGGGGCGAAGGTCACTTCGTCGGCGGCGAGGCCAGCCCCAACTACCCGTCTCCCGTCGCCGCGATCAGGGCGATGCGGGCGTGTTACTGTTTGGCCATGTTTATGGTTTTGTATTTACATCTACTCGTTCAGTTTCGTATTGCTCAGCGGCGTCATCGAGGCGATGGCCTGCGCCCATTGGGCGGCCTGAGCATCGCCGTGGCGGGGCGCACGACACCCGGCCGCTTCGAGAATACGGGCCGCCTTAACGTGAATGGCACTTACTTTAGGCGCTGAGCCCTCGGCGACGGGCGCAAGTGTTTGATGGCAAAGGAGGTTGGCTGACCCCGGATCGATAGGATGGTTGGTTACGAGGCATCCAAACCATCTCACCAAAGGCCAGCCAGCATGAATCGTAAAGCCCGAAGCGACTTGCATCAACGCCGCAGCCGGATTCGACGGCAGGCGCTGTCGTCGCGAAGAGGGTAAGGCCGGCAAGAAGCCCTCGATCGACAGGTAGCGCTCGCCGGTGTCGTAGTTGAAGCCCAAAACGGTGGCACCCGCAGGCAGGTCGGGTAATTTTTGGGCAATGGCGGCCAGTGTGGCGCCGCTTGAGATGCCGACCAGAATGCCTTCTTCACGGGCACAGCGCCGGGCCGGTGCCGGGCGGCTCAGCATCCACTTGAATCACCCCATCGAGCAACTCGGTACGCAGGTTTGGGAATAAGACCCACGCAATGCCCTGAATCGGGTGCGGTGCGGGCGTGGCCTGCCGTGCGCCGTCCTATCACAACTCGCAGCCGTGGCGTTGGGTCGTCGAGGCCGCCCAACTGCACCTCTTCGTCGACGCCGACCGGCTGGTCGCGACCGACCGTGGCGGCCGCGAGGCGCTCATCAGTTGCGGCGCCGCTCTGGACCACCTGCGGGTAGCGATGGCCGCGGCCGGGCACGAGAGCCACGTCGACTACTACCCGAACCCGAACGACCACACGCACCTCGCATCGATCGACTTCTCCCCCATCAGCTTCGTGACAGAGCGGTCACCGCCGGCGTGCCGATGCAATTCTGCAGCGGCGCACCGACCGACTGCCGTTCGGTCCGCCCAACGATTGGGACGACTTCGAGCGCATGATGCGCACGGTCGTATACGCCGACGTGTCCGCGGTGGACGTGATCAGCGCGAGCGACCGAGCCGAGCTGGCCGAAGCGTCCTCGCTCACCGAGGCGCTGCGACTCTACGATTCGGAATACCACGCCGAGATGAATTGGTGGACAGCACCATACGAAGTCAGCGACGGCGTTCCACGCAGCGCGCTCGTGTCGGCCGCCGAGAGCGACCGGGTGGACGTGGGGCGCAGCTTTCCCGTCACCCACAACGAAGAGCGCCGGGTGACGATGGGTGACGACCGATCGACCATCCTGGTGATCTCCGCGCTCGACGACGTTCGTCGCGATGTCCTGGGCTGCGGGGAGACGTTGTCAGCCGTGTTGCTCGAGGCCACCATGGCCGGGCTATCCAGTTGCACCCTGACCCACATGACCGAAGTCGCCGCGTCCCGCGACATCGTGGCCGCCATCACCGGCCGTCCGCTGCCGCAGGTACTGGTGCGACTCGGCACGGCCCCAGCACTCGAGGAGATTCCGGCCCCGACGCCGCGACGGCCGCTGTCGGAGGTTCTGCACTTCACCGTGCCCTAAGATCTCTGACCAAGCCCGGGCGGCCCCCGAATTCGAACGTCTCACAAGGAGCATCGTGAAACCACCTCAGTCGTCGCAGCGAGCCGAGAGGCCTTCGTTGACAACCGTTCTCGACGAATGCGACCAGCACGCTCGGGCGGTCGTGCGGTTGAACTGGCGCGGAACCACCATCGTCGGCCGTGGATCGTCTCGACTCGATGCAGAAGACGACGTCCATCAACCGATAGGCCAGAAGCTGGCCGTGGCGCGGGCGCTGTCGGATCTGGTCCGGCAACTGTTCACCGATGCCGCCGCTGAGATGGACGCCGCCTCGGCATTGAGTTCGGCATGAGCACCACGATCGTTCCCCAGGAGCAAGAATGAGTATTCACCCAGCCCGCGATGCCGGCACCGCGGTGTTTCGCAATCGCACCGAAGCCGGGCGGATCCTCGGCGACCTGCTGAGCGCCTACGCCGACCGCGACGACGTCATCGTGCTGGGGTTGCCTCGCGGTGGAGTCCCAGTCGCCGCGGAGGTGGCGCGCGCGCTGAGCGCACCCCTGGACTGCTTCATCGTGCGTAAGCTCGGCGTGCCGGGTCACGCGGAGTTCGCGATGGGCGCCATCGCCAGCGGCGGTCGAACCGTGCTCAACGACGACGTCGTTCGAGGACTTCGGGTCAACGCCCGGCAACTGCGCGACGTCGTCGACCGCGAGGGCCGTGAGCTCATCCGGCGCGAAGCCGCCTACCGCGGGGACCGCGCACCGCTTCGATTGGCAGGCAAGACGGTGGTTCTCGTCGACGACGGCCTCGCCACGGGATCCAGCATGCTGGCCGCCGTCCTCGCGATTCGTGACCAGGAACCGGCGCATCTCGTCATCGCGGTGCCTGCCGCCCCCGAGTCGACGTGCCGCGAGTTCGCCGCAATGGTCGACGACGTCATCTGCGCGTCGATGCCCACGCCCTTCACCGCCGTCGGTGCCTCGTACTGGGACTTCACCCAAGTCGGCGACGACGAGGTGCGCGCGTTGTTGACCACCCCGACCGTGCCGGCCACGCGTCGCACGACTCGCCGCCATCGGTCGGCAGATGCGTTGCGCAGCATAGCAATTCCCGCAACCGATGGAGTGCCCCCTCCCGAGGAGCTGAGCAACCTCATCGGTGACGCCCGAGTGGTGCTGATCGGCGAGAGCTCCCACGGTACGCATGAGTTCTACCGGGCGCGCGCCGAGATCACACGTTGGTTGATCGAGCAGAAGGGCTTCACCGCGGTCGCTGCCGAAGCGGACTGGCCCGACGCGTATCGCGTCAACCGTTTCGTGCGAGGTGCGGGCCACGATCGAACCGCCGACGAGGCCCTCAGCGGATTCGAGCGCTTCCCGGCGTGGATGTGGCGCAACGTGGTGGTCCGCGACTTCGTCGACTGGCTGCGCCACCACAACGAGCGACAGCGGGCCGAATCATCCATGGAGACAGGCTTCTACGGGCTGGACCTCTACAGCATGCACTGCTCCATGCAGTCGGTGATCGACTACCTCGACACCGTCGACCACGTTGCCGCCGCACGCGCGCGTCACCGCTACGAGTGTTTCGATCACACGTCGGGCGACGACGGCCAGGCCTACGGTTACGCCGCGGCGTTCGGGGCGGGAGAATCGTGTGAGCGCCAGGCAGTGGACCAGTTGGTGGAACTCCAACGCAACCGACTGGCCTTCCTTCGCCGGGACGGGAGCCGCGCCGAGGAGGACTTGTTCAACGCAGTGCAGAACGCAGCGACCGTTCGAGACGCGGAAGCTTACTACCGCGCCATGTTCCGCGGACGCGTCGACTCGTGGAACCTGCGCGACACGCACATGGCGGACGCCCTCGACGCATTGCTCGCCCACCTCGACGAGCAACGAGGCCAACCCGGTGACACCCGCATCGTGGTGTGGGCACACAATTCTCACGTCGGCGACGCCCGCGCGACGGAGCTCGGCGCCGACGGCCAGATCACGCTGGGTCAACTGGTGCGCGAGCGCCGTCGAGACGAGTCCCGGCTCATCGGCTTCACCACCTACGGAGGGACCGTCACGGCGGCCAGCGAATGGGGCGGCCCGTCGGAGTGCAAGGTGGTCAGGCCTGGCATGCCGGGCAGCCTCGAGGAAGTGCTCCACGAGGTCGGGCCCTCGCACCTGCAGGCGCGGCGTGCTGCCGCCGCGCAGCAGCTGGAACGCCTGCACCACGAACTCGATCTCGCGGATGCCTCCCGGGCCGAGCTTGATGTTCTGCTGCAGCTCGCGCCGCTCGACCTCGCGTGCGATGAGTTCCTTCATGCCGCGCAGCGACTCGAAGACGCCGAAGTCGAGGTAGCGCCGGTACACGAAGGGCCGCAGCACGTCTCGATACAGTACCTCGAAGCCGGCCTCCGCGCCGTGCACCGGGCGCGCCTTGACGTAGGCGTAGCGCTCCCAGTCGCGGCCGTGCTGCTGCAGGTAGTCCTCGATCGCGTCGAAGCTCACGGCCACCGGGCCAGATTCGCCGAACGGGCGCAGCCGCAGGTCGACGCGGTAGACGAAGCCCTCGTCGGTGGGCGTGCCGAGCAACTGCGCCACGCGCCGGCCCACTCGCGTGAAGAATTCCTCGTGCTCGAGCGGGCGTGGACCCGCCGTCTCGCCGTGCTCGGCGAATGCGAACACGAGGTCGACGTCGGACGAGAAGTTGAGTTCGCCGCCGCCCAGCTTGCCCATGGCGAGCACGAGCAGGGGCAGCTCGCGACCGTCGCGGGCGCGGGGGATGCCGTGGCGCCGGCCGAGCAGCGCGGTCGCATAGCGGCAGGCCGCACCGATGCAGGCTTGCGCGAGCGCCGACAGCTCGCGCAGGACGTCCTCGACGGGCGCGAGCCCCGCGATGTCGCGCCACGCGATCCGCACGAGTTCCCGGCGCCGCGCCCGACGCAGCGTGGCCATGAACGCCGCATCGTCGGCAGGAGCGGGGCCGACGGCTGCATCGACGCGGGCGACGAACGCATCGAGGCCGAGCGTTTTGCCCAGGCATGCGTCGGTGGCGAGCCAGGGCAGCATCGATGCGTCGCGCACGCAGGCGCCGGCCACGAAGTCACTGCAGGCCCAGACGCGCGCGAGGCTGCGCTCGATCGTCGCGGCGGCTTCGGTCTGCGGCAATGGCCAGGGTCCCTCGCCCATGGCCTCGAGCCGGCTCGCGACTCCTGCGCGAAACGCCACAGGCAGCGTCGCGAGCGAGACGGTGGCGGTCACCCGGCGGGCACCTCGGGACTCGCGGACATCGGGACTGTCCCGTCCGCCTAGGGGTAGCGCAGCACGGTCCGGGGCACGTGGCCGTCGGCCGCGAAACCCGGGGCGAGGCCGATGTCGATCAGCACGCCGATCCCGCGCACCGCGTAGCCTGCACGGCGACTGAGCGCGACGGCGGCGCCGAGCGTGCCGCCGGTCGCGAGCACGTCGTCGACGAGCAGCAGCCCGCCCTCCCCGGCCTGCATTTCGAGCACGCCGGTGCCGTATTCGAGTTCGTACGCGAGGTCGACCACCGGCGGCGGCAGCTTGCCCTTCTTGCGGATCGGCACGAAGCCCTTGCCGCGACGCTCGGCGAGCGCTGCCGCGAAGATGAACCCGCGCGACTCGATGCCCGCGACCGCGTCGACGCGCGACCATTCGGCGTCGCTGAACAGCCGTTCGACCGCCGCGACCGTCGCGGCGAAGTGCCGTCGCAACAGCGGGGAGATGTCGCGGAACAGGATGCCGGGCCTGGGGAAGTCCGGCACGTCGGCGACGTACTGTCTCAGCTCGTGCATGCGTACCTCGGGGCCGGCGCGCAGCGTAACCAAATTCACCGGCAGCGGCGAGGCGACGAACCCCGCACGGGGCCCGCCTCCTTCGCCAGAGCATGCGGACCCGCGGCACCGAGGATCCGCCGCCCAGCGCCGCACTCTGGCAGCACCCCGCGCCGGGAGGAGGGACTGCAGAGAAGGTCAGTGAAGCCGTTGCGAGCCGCCGGAGCTGCCGCCTCGGCGAGCCCTGCCGCAGCCGGCGCGTCGAGGCAGGCCAGGATCTCTACGCGACGATCGGCATCGCACGCGATGACCGTGTGTCGCGCCTGCGCCAGCGCGCGAAGAACTATGACCTCTTCGACGCGCCAGTCGGGATGTTCTTTTACGTCGACCGCAGAGTCGGGCCGCCGCAGCGGTCCGGTCATGCCGACACCGCGTATCCGATCAACACGCTGCGCACGCAACGCGCGTCGCTCGACGAGTTTTGCGAGCCTGCGTGGCTTCGACGACCTGTAGTCCTCCACCTATCCCGCGAACACGCTTCGCACGACGAAGCGAAGCGTACCTGCTTATGTCGCGCCCCGGGTGCGCAGGCTCCAATACGGGCCACGTGCCGGCAGGCCGAAGGGCTGGCGGTTGCGCGGACGCTACGAGTCGGTGTCGCATAACTTTACGAAGGTAGGTTGGCGACGGCAGGCCGGCCCGCCCGCTCCCCGCATCCCGCGTGCACTTTGGCAGCCGGCGCGCCCTGGTGGCACGTCCCGTGCAGATACCGGCTCGTGCAGCGACACGCACGAGCCTCGGAGAGCAGCGCAATGAACTTAATATGGATCGGTCGCAACCGCAGCCTCGAACTGTCCCCGCGTGCACGGCTCGTCGACGAGGTCGAGGCGGAAGCGCTGCGGCGCAAGCGCGAGGCACTGCAATGGCGTCCGAGCAACGGCTTCCTGCTCGACGCGACACCGCACGCGGCGCTCGACGAAGTCGCGACCGAACAGGCCGCCTGACCCGCCCGATCAGCCCTGCGAATCGCGCGGCCGGCGTCGCAGCGTCATCGGATGCTCGACGCGCCGCAGCTTGTCCGCGAGGTGCGCCAGGCTGAGCCAGGGATGCCTGAGCATCATTCGCGGTCCCGCGTACCGCATGATCTCCCGCGCGAACTCGCGCGGCCGCGGCTTGTAGCAATGGACGGGACAGCGCGCGCAGGTCGGCTTGGCCGCGCCATATGGGCACTTCTCCAGCCTGCGGGCCGCATAGTCGAGGAACTGGGCACAATCGGCGCAGAGCGCCGCCCCGTCGAGCGGTGGGTGCGCGTGGCCGCGGCAGTGGATGCCGACCATGGCCTGCAACGTGCGCCACTCGCGTTGCAGCCGGCCGTCCTCGAGGCTGTTGTGCATGGCGACAGCATGCCGTCGCGCGCTGGGCCGGGGGCTCCGCAATTTCCACGAGCCGCGTAGCGCCAAGCGGCGTTCCGGGCAACAATGCGCGCCCTCATGGCCGCGCCCCCGCACAACGACGACGCCGCTGCGGTTTCCCGGGCCGGGCTTGCAGCCGCGATCGGCGCTTTCACGATCTGGGGCGGCCTGCCGCTCTACCTCAAGCCGCTCGCCCAGGTGCCTGCCGTCGAGATCATGGCCCACCGGATCGTCTGGTGCTGCGTCGCGGCCTTCGCGTGGCTCGCGCTGCGGGGCGAGGCGGGCGCCGTGCGCACCGCGCTGCTCGACCCTCGGACGCGCTGGCGTCTCGTCGCATCGGCGTCATTGATCAGCGTCAACTGGCTCATCTACGTCTGGGCCGTGGGCAACGGCCACGTGATCGACTCGAGCCTCGGTTATTTCATCAATCCGCTGTTCAGCGTCGTGCTCGGCGTGTTCGTGCTGGGCGAGCGCCTCAATGTCACGCAGAAGCTGGCCGTGGGCCTCGCTGCGGCGGGCGTGCTCTACCTGGGCATCGTGGCGGGACGCCCGCCCTGGATCGCACTCGCGCTCGCGGCGAGCTTCGGCACGTACGGCCTCATCCGCAAGGTCGTCGCCGTCGACGCGGTCGCGGGCCTCGCGACGGAGACGCTGCTGCTGGCCCCGTTCGCCGTCGCATTCCTGCTCTGGCACGCGTGGCACGGCACCGGTGCGCTCGGCACGTCGCCCCCGCAAGTCGAGGGGCTGCTGCTCGCGAGCGGCATCGTGACGGCGCTCCCGCTCGCGCTGTTCGCATTCGGCGCGCGGCGGATCCCGCTGTCGACGATCGGGCTCGTCCAGTACATCGGCCCGACGCTGCAGTTCCTGTCCGGGGTCTGGCTGTTCCACGAGTCGTTCAGCGCGCAGCGCGGCATCGGTTTCCTGTTCATCTGGACCGCGCTCGCGCTCTATGCCGGCGCCGGCCTCTGGCGGTCACGCCGGCAACTCGCCTATTTCCGCCGCTGACCGGCTCGAGCCCGGTGCCGGGACCTCAGCCTGCGGCGAAGAACAGCGCCGCGGCACTGCCGAGGCCGGCGAACCACGCAAGCGAGCGCAGCGTCGAGAGGTCGGCCAGGTAGCAGACGAAGTAGGCGATCCGCGCACCGACGAACGTTGCGGCGAGCAGGTCGATGCGCCCCTGCGGCGCACCGGCGAGGTGGGCGATCACGACGGCGGCGGCGAACAGCGGGAACGCCTCGAAGCCGTTCGCTTGTGCGGCGTTCGCCCGGCGCCGGAAGCCCGCCTGGCCTGCGAGCCAGTCGCGTGGATTGCGGTTGTCGAAGCGTTCGCCGCCGATCTTGGCGGTCAGCGTCCCGACGTATGGCAGCAGACCGGCCACGAGCACGCACCAGTACGCCAGCGTCATGCGTCATCTCCCCTCGAGTGTTCCCCGCGGCGAGCATACCCGAGTGGCCGGCGGCGAACTCCGGGTTTGCGGGTTGCCCGCGAGCGGATAGGCTTGGAGTCGAGGTTCAACGTCCATGGCCACCCGCATCCGCATATCGACTCGCGCACGCCGCCTGCTGGACCACCACCGGCTGCGCGGGCGCGCGTACCCGACGATGCGTTACTGGGACAAGCTGTACCAGGAACTCACCGAGGAAGCGGAACGTCGCGGCAAGACGCCGCCTCCGCCGCCGTTGTGGCACGGCCTGGAGGATCCGCCGACCGAGGAGGACCGCATGGACCGCCTCGACGAGCAGGTGGTCTGGGCCGACCGCAACAACCTGATCCACCGCGTGCAGATGTTCTTCGACGCGATGCCATCCTCCGGGTGGCAGCGACGAGAGCACTGAGGTGCGGATCGCGCGCCCGATCCTGCTCGTGACGACGCCCCTCGGCGTCGCGTTCGGGTTGCGCGAGGCCTGGCGCCTCGCGGGCCCGAAGATGACCGCCTTGATGGCCTTGATGCTGGCGGTCGTCGGAGGGCTCGTCTGGTGGACGGTGCACCGCATCCGTCAGGAGCGCGCCGCCGAACGGCTCGACACCCGCGACGCGCAAGGTTGAGCGGGGCCCTGCGATGCATGAAACGGTCCTGATCGCCACGATCGCCGCCGCGTTCGTCACGGCGCTGGTGCTCCGATCCGTCGCCGCCAGCCTGCGCTTTCCGCCGCTGGTCGGGTACCTCGTCACGGGCATCCTGATCGGCCCGTTCACGCCGGGCTTCGTGGGCGACATTGGGCTCGCGCTCCAGCCCGCCGAGATCGGCGTGATCCTGCTCATGTTCGGCGTCGGCCGGCATTTCTCCGTGCGGGACCTGATGGCCGTGCGCGGCATCGCGGTACCGGGCGCCGTCGTGCAGATCGCGGTCGCGACGGTGATCGGCGCGCTGATGGCGCACGCGTGGGGCTGGGGCCTGCCGGCCGGCATCACGTTCGGGCTCGCGCTGTCGGTGGCGAGCACGGTCGTGCTGCTGCGCGCGCTCGAGCAGCAGCGCGCGCTCGACTCGCCGGAGGGCCGCATCGCCGTCGGCTGACTCATCGTCGAGGACCTGGCCATGGTGCTCGCGCTGGTGCTGCTGCCCGCGATGGCAGAGTCGCTCGGCGGCCGGGCGGGGCAGCGGCGCCGCTCCGGGGGTGGCGGCCGATTCTGCGACCACCAGCGTCTGGCCGATCCTGGGCGTCACGGTCGCCAAGGTGGGCGTGTTCGTCGCCATAGCGCTCGTCGTCGGCAAGCGTGTCGTCGCCTGGATTCTCGTGCAGATCGCGCGCACGGGCTCGCGCGAGCTTTTTACGCTCGGGGTCCTGGCGATCGCGCTCGGCATCGCGTTCGGTTCCGCGACGCTGTTCGGCGTGTCCTGCGCGCTCGGCGCCTTTTTCGCCGGCGTGGTGCTGAGCGAGTCCGAGCTGAGCCACAAGTCGGCCGAAGACTCGCTGCCGCTGCAGGACGCCTTTGCGGTGCTGTTCTTCGTCTCGGTCGGCATGCTGTTCGACCCGTCCATCGTGCTGCGCAACCCGCTCGCGGTGGTGGGCGTGCTGCTCGTGATCGTGCTCGGGAAGTCGCTCGCCGCCTTCCTGATCGTGCTCGCGTTCCGCTACCCGGTCGGCACCGCGCTCACGGTCTCGGCGAGCCTCGCGCAGATCGGCGAGTTCTCGTTCATCCTCGTGGGGCTAGGCGTAACGCTCGGCCTGCTGCCCGAGCAGGCCCGCGACCTCATCCTCGCGGGCGCGCTGCTGTCGATCACGCTGAACCCGGCGGTATTCGCGGCGCTTGGGCCGATGCAGCGCTGGTTCCAGGCCCGGCCCCGGCTGCTCGCGATGATCGAGCGCCAGGGCGCCCGCGGCCGGCTCACGAGTCCACGGGCCCGGTTCGAACGCCATGCGGTCGTCATCGGGCACGGTCGCGTCGGCGGCGCGATCACGCCGGTGCTCGTGCGCGAGGGCTTGCCGTTCGTGGTGGTCGAGCGGGACCGGACGCGATTCGAGAAGCTGCGCGCGGCCGGAATACCGGCCATCCTCGGCGACGCCGCCGATCCGGGAGTGCTCGGACAAGCCGACATCGCGCAGGCGCAACTGCTGATCATCGCGACCCCCGACTCGTTCCGGGCGCGGCGCGGACCATGCTCGGCCACGTGCTGCGCCGGTTCGGCGTGCCGCCGGATCGCGCCCGCATGCTGGTCGAGGATCCGGCGACTGCCGCGCTCGAGGCGGAGGCGGAGCGACGCTGACCGGCTGGCTTCGGGCGCCCCCGGGCGTTTCGCCTCCAGCGCTCGTTGCGTTCGCCGTCCCTGAGCGCGGCTCGATGCTTCCAGAAGGGACCAGAAGAAATCGCCTGCGCGATTGAACCTTTGTTTCTGCCGCGTGCACTCACCGACGCACGCGTCTCGCCACGAGCGGGCAAATGCCTGCCAACGACCCCCATACCCAAGGACCAAGGAGGGTTTCCGTGACGTCATCGAAATTCACAGCCGCCGGCGCGATTGCACTGTTCGCAGTGGTCGGTGCCACTGCCCATGCCGCAGACGTGGAAGTCCGGTGCGAGAAGCGCGCCAGTCGGTCACGCGCGTCGGTGGACGGCAACAACCTGCGCCCCGGTTCGTACAGGGCGATCCTCAAGTCGGGCGACAAGACCGCGCGAAGCCAGTTCGAGCCGGCCATCGGCGACGAAGCGCAGTTCGACTTCGACAGCAACCAGGGTGACGTCGCGGAGGGCGCCACGCCGATCGGCCCGCAGTTCATCGTCAATGGGCGCGTGCGCGGCTACCTGGTCAACGTCGACAACGTCCGGGTCACGCCGATCGTGACGGCGATCTGCCGGGTCAGGAACTGACGGCGTCGCGGGCGCATCGATCCCGGGCCCGTGCGGTTTCCACAGGTTTCACGCGCAATAAAAAAGGCGGCGAGCCCGTGCTCGCCGCCTGTCGTCGCGGAACTCCCTCACCCGCCCTTGCGGGCGATTTGCCCCACAGGGATGTGGGACAGGCGAGGGACAGGCATTACATGTCCATTCCGCCCATGCCGCCCATGTCGGGCATGCCACCGTGCTTGTGGTCGTCTTCCTTCGGAGCCTCGGCCACCATCACTTCCGTCGTGAGCAGCAGACCCGCCACCGAGGCGGCGTTCTGCAGCGCGAGGCGCGTGACCTTGGTCGGGTCCAGGATGCCCATCTCGAGCATGTCGCCATACTCGCCGGTGCCGGCGTTGTAGCCGAAGTTGCCCTTGCCTTCCTTGACTTTCGCCAGGACGACGGCAGCGTCCTCACCGGCGTTGGACACGATCTGGCGCAGCGGCTCCTCGATGGCGCGGACGAGCAGCTTGATGCCGATCGCCTGGTCTTCGTTGACGCCGACGACCCTCTCGATCGCCTTCTGGGCGCGGATCAGCGCGACGCCGCCGCCCGGCACCACGCCTTCCTCGACGGCCGCACGCGTGGCGTGCAGGGCGTCCTCGACGCGGGCCTTCTTCTCCTTCATCTCGATCTCGGTCGCGGCACCGACCTTGATCACGGCGACGCCGCCGGAGAGCTTCGCCATTCGCTCCTGCAGCTTCTCCTTGTCGTAGTCGGAGGTCGCCTCCTCGATCTGCTGCTTGATCTGCGCGATGCGGGCCTTGATGTCGGCACCCTTGCCGGCGCCGTCGATGATCGTGGTGTTTTCCTTCTCGACGACGATCTTCTTCGCCTGGCCGAGGTTCGCGAGCGTGGCCTTCTCGAGCGTCAGGCCGATTTCCTCGGCGATGACCTCACCGCCCGTGAGGACGGCGATGTCCTGCAGCATGGCCTTGCGACGGTCGCCGAAGCCCGGGGCCTTGACGGCCGCGACCTTGACGATGCCGCGGATCGTGTTGACGACGAGCGTCGCGAGCGCCTCGCCCTCGACGTCCTCGGCGACGACGAGCAGCGGACGGCTGGACTTCGCGATGCCCTCGAGCAGCGGGAGCATCTCGCGCACGTTCGAGATCTTCTTGTCGTAGAGCAGGACGTACGGGTTCTCGAGCTCGGCCGTCTGGTTGGCCTGGCTGTTGATGAAGTACGGCGAGAGGTAGCCGCGGTCGAACTGCATGCCCTCGACGACGTCGAGCTCGTTCTGCAGGCCCGAGCCTTCCTCGACCGTGATCACGCCTTCCTTGCCGACCTTCTCCATCGCGTCGGCGATGGTCTTGCCGATCGACTCGTCGCTGTTGGCCGAGATCGTGCCGACCTGTGCGATCGCCTTCTGATCCTTGCAGGGCTTCGAGAGGCGCTTCAGCTCCTCGCTCGCCTGCGTCACGGCCTTGTCGATGCCGCGCTTGATGTCCATCGGGTTGGCGCCCGCCGCGACGGCCTTGAGGCCCTCGCGCACGATCGCCTGCGCGAGCACGGTGGCGGTCGTCGTGCCGTCGCCGGCTTCGTCGGAGGTGTTGGAAGCGACTTCCTTCACCATCTGCGCGCCCATGTTCTCGAACTTGTCCTTGAGCTCGATTTCCTTCGCGACCGAGACACCGTCCTTCGTGACGGTGGGGGCGCCGAAGCTCTTCTCGAGCACCGCATTGCGGCCCTTGGGGCCCAGCGTGACCTTCACCGCATTGGCGAGAATGTTGACGCCGCGGAGCATCCGCGCGCGGGCGTCATCGCTGAAACGAACGTCTTTTGCTGCCATGTCTGTGTTCTCCGGGGTTCCGTTAGTTCTCGAGGACCGCCATCACGTCTTCCTCGCGCATGACGAGGTACTCCTCGCCGTCCACCTTCACTTCGGTGCCGCTGTACTTGCCGAAGAGAATGTGGTCGCCGACCTTGACGTCGAGCGCGCGGACGCTGCCGTTCTCGAGGATCTTTCCCTTGCCGACCGCGACGACCTTGCCGCGGATCGGCTTCTCGGCGGCGCTGTCGGGAATGACGATGCCGCCCGGTGAGCGGGTCTCGGCGTCGAGCCGCTGGATGATCACGCGGTCGTGAAGCGGGCGAATCTTCAACTTGTCTGCCATTGCTGCAAACTCCGTGTCTGTGTCTGTTTGGCCTGTGGGGTACGGGCGGGGTGCATTGTTAGCACTCACCCGTCGCGGCTGCTAATGATAGGGGCAGCGCCCGCGAAATCAAGTGCCGTGTGTGCCGGGCCGGGGGCTTTCTCGGCGTCGCATCGGGGTTTCCAGGCACGCAGCGCTCCGCGCGTACGAGCGCGAGCTGTCCGGCAGCGCTCGTAACCCCTTGTTGCCAGGCGTGTTTGACCAGCTCCCGGTGGTGCAACGGCGGTCGGGCCGGTCCTGCCCTGCCACACGGGCAATCGAAAAAAGGCCGAGCTGTCCGCCGAATTTGTCCGCGACGTCACGGTCCATGGACGGGTGAGCGCCTGCGGATATCCGTCGTCGATGCTGCCTGGAGCCGGCATGGCAGGCATCGAGTGCGCGCGCAGGGAGGCGCGAGACGCCCGTCGCAGTCCCGCTCTCCGGGGTCGTCGCGCGGGTCGCCGCGCGGGTGAGGGACGGGCATCATCCCGCACCATGCGATCGTCTTCATCGATGAATGGGCTCGCCGGCGGGCGGCCACGCCTGGTGCGGCGGCTGTTCGGGCTCTGTGCAACGCTCGCCAGCGTGACGACGCTGCTGGCCGACGACTTCCTGCCGGCGCGCTCCGCCTACAAGGTGGCGACGGCGATCGAGGCCGGACGGCTGGTCGTGCGATTCGACATCGCGCCCGGTTATTACCTCTACCGCGACCGGCTGGCCTTCGAGACCTCGACGCCGGGCGTCCTGCTCGGCGAGCCCGCGTTGCCTGTCGGGCTCGACCACGAGGACGAGTTCTTCGGCCGCCAGGTCATCTATCGCGCCGTGGCGCAGGCCGGCATCCCGGTCACGTTCGGCGGCACCCCGCGTGACTTCGAGCTACGCGTGAAGCTTCAGGGTTGCGCGGACGGCGGCCTCTGCTATCCGCCGCAGAACTGGCCGATGCCGGTGTCGTGGCCGGCGGGCATGGCGCCGTCGTCGCGGGCCGGCATGGCGGCAGCCGCAGCTGCCGCGGAACCTCGTGCCGACGCGGCCACGGGTTCGAAAGCGGCTACGCCGGCACCCAGGCGTGAGGATCGCTTCAGCCTCAAAGCGCTGCTCGGCGGCAGCGGCGCGAAGTCGGACGCCGACTTCCTGCGCCCCGACCAGGCGTTCGTGTTCGCTGCGCGCAGCGTCGCGCGCGATCGCATCGAGCTGCGCTGGGACATCGCCGACGACTACTACCTCTACCGCGACAAGGTGGCCGTGCGCACCGTCGCGGCGGACGTACAGCTCGGCAAGCCGTCGATCCCGGGCGGCGAGAAGAAAGTCGACGAATACTTCGGCGAGCAGGTCGTCTTCCACGGCGAGATGCGCGCACAGCTGCCTGTGGCGGCCGCCGCAGGCGTCGACTCTGTGCCGCTCGAGGTCACTTACCAGGGGTGCGCGGACGGCGGGCTCTGTTATCCGCCGATCCGCAAGAGCATCACCGTGTCCCTCGCCTCCACGGCGGCGGTCGCTGGCCCTGCGGCAGGCGACGATGCGACCGGCGGGTCGTTCCGTTCGGAACAGGACCGGTTCTCCGACCTGGTCCGCGGCGGCAGCCTGCTTGCGATCGTCGGTCTGTTCTTCGTCTCGGGCCTCGGCCTCGCGCTGACTCCCTGCGTGTGGCCGATGGTGCCGATCCTCTCCGGAATCATCGTCGGGGCCGGCTCGGGCCAGCCGGTATCGCGCAGCCGCGCATTCTCGTTGTCGATGGCCTACGTGCTCGGCATGGCTGCGACCTATGCCATCGCCGGGGGCGCGTTCGCGCTCGCGGGCCAGCAGGCGCAGGCCTTCTTTCAGAAACCGTGGATGATCGTGCTGTTCGCGGGCCTCTTTGTCTGGCTCGCGCTCGGAATGTTCGGCGTGTTCACGCTGCAGGCGCCGGCTTGGCTGCAGGACCGCGTCAATCGGCTGAGCGGACGGCAGCGCCAGGGCACGCTGCTCGGCACCGCGGTGGTCGGCGCGTTGTCGTCGCTGATCGTCACGGCGTGCGTGGCGCCGCCGCTCGTCGGCTCGCTTGCCGTGATCAGCCAGACGGGTGACGTCGTGCGCGGCGGCCTGGCGCTGTTCGCACTCGGGCTCGGCATGGGCGCGCCGCTGCTGCTGGTGGGCGCTTCGGCGGGCGAGTTCCTGCCCAAGGCCGGACCTTGGATGGAGACCGTCAAGCACTTTTTCGGGTTGCTGATGCTCGGCGTGGCGGTCTGGATGCTGGGCCGGATCCTGCCCGGACCCGTGACCCTCGCGTTGTGGGCGGTGCTCGCCTTCGTGGCAGGCTGCTGGCTCGCGATGCAGGCGCCGCACGGAGGCCGGCAGGCCCTGACTCGCGCGCGTCGCGGCCTCGGCGTGCTGGCGATGTTCTATGGAGTGGCGCTGCTGGTGGGGGCGCTCTCGGGGCGGCACGATCCCCTGCAACCGCTGGCCGGGCCCGGCGGCCACGGTGACGCGACTACCGCTGGAAGCCATGCAGCCATTCCGTTCGTTCGCATCAAGACCACGGCGGACCTCGATCGGCGCATCGCGGATGCCCAGAAGGCGCGCAGGACCGTGCTGCTCGATTTCTATGCCGACTGGTGCGTATCGTGCAAGGAGATGGAGAAGTACACCTTCCTTGACGACACTGTGCGGACGGCGCTCGCGGACACCGTGCTGCTGCAAGCCGACGTGACCGCGAACGACCCTGCGGACCAGGCACTGATGCAGCGCTTCGGCATCCTCGGGCCGCCTTCCATCCTGTTCTTCGACCACGCCGGTCGCGAGCGAACCGACTATCGGGTGGTGGGCTTCAAGGACGCCGGGGATTTCGCGCCCCACGTGCGGGCGGCGTTCGCTGCCGCCGATCGCGGATGACGAGCCGTGCGACCCGGGTGGCCGTGGTCTTCGTCGCGGCGGCGGCGGGCGCGGCAGGTTACTCGTGGTGGGCGCGCTCGACGGGGCCTGACGGGGTCGCGACACCTGCGGCCGAGCAAGGAGTTCCCGGAGCGCCCGAGGCCGCGCCGGCGAGTGCGCTGGTCGCGACGCTGCCGGGGTTTCAGCTGGCGGACCGCGAGGGTCGGATGCGCTCGCTCGCGGACTGGTCGGGGAAGTCGCTCGTCGTCAATTTCTGGGCGACGTGGTGTGCGCCCTGCCGGCGCGAGATCCCGCTGCTGACTCGTATTTCGCGTGATCGTGCGGCCAACGGCTTCGAAGTCATTGGCATTGCGGTCGATTTCCGCGAAAAAGTGCTTGCTTACGCCGATGAGATGAAAATCGGGTATCCGCTGCTGATCGGCGAACAGGACGGCCTCGATGCCGCCTCGGCCTTCGGGATCGAAGCCGTGGGATTTCCTTTCACCGTCTTCAGCGATCGCCAGGGGCGCGTCATCGCTGCCCACCTCGGCGAACTGCATGCGGACGAGGCCACGTTGATCCTCGACGCCGTGCAGGCGGTCAACGATGGCAGGATGGAGCCAGACGCGGCACGGACGGCCATCCGCACGGGGCTCTCTGCACTGCAGCGACACATCGCCGAAAAAAGCGCCGGATAGCAAGGAAAAGGACCCGATCAGCGTCGATCGGATCAAAAACCTGTCGCTCATTGGCGACAGTCGAGGTTAGACTGCGCGCCCACCTTCGACTGAACGGCGGTCATGGCGCACCTGCTCCTGCTGAACGGGCCGAACCTCAACCTGCTCGGCCGCCGTGAGCCGGGCGTGTACGGTGCCGTCACGCTCGACCAGATCCACGAGCGCGCCGCGAAGCTCGCGGCGGAATACGGACACAAGCTCACGGCGTTCCAGAGCAACTCCGAGGCCGAGCTGATCGGCTGCATCCATCAGGCGCCGACCAGCCACGTCGCGTTCATCGTCTTCAACCCGGCGGGCTTCACGCACACGAGCGTCGCGCTGCGCGACGCGCTGCTCGCCGTGAAGATCCCGTTCATCGAAGTGCACCTGAGCAACGTGCACTCGCGGGAGACGTTCCGGCACCACTCCTATTTCTCCGACATCGCGGTGGGGAGCATCACCGGCCTCGGCGCGATCGGCTACGAACTCGCACTGCGCGCCGCCAGCCAGCACCTCGCCGGCCAGGCCGCCGGCCCACCGCAGCACAACTGACACTGTTCCCGGGGAGTCCCAGACGATGGATATCCGCAAGGTCAAGAAACTGATCGAACTGCTCGACGAGACCGGCGTGGCCGAGATCGAGATCAAGGAAGGCGAGGAGTCGGTCAGGATCAGTCGCCAGCCGACCGGGGGCGGCGGCGCGACATTCGCGATGATGCCGCCGGGGATGACCTATGCCACGCCGATGATGCCGGCGGGCGCAATGCCGGTCGCACCGCCCGGGGCCGGAGCCGCGCCGGCACCGGCCGCCGGAGGCGCGGGCAAGCCTGCTGCCTCGCCCGACCAGTTCGTGACCGCCCCGATGGTCGGGACCTTCTATTGCGCGCCCGCGCCGGGCGCCAAGGCGTTCGTGGACATCGGCTCCGAGGTCAAGCCCGGCGACGTGCTGTGCATCATCGAAGCGATGAAGATGATGAACCAGATCGAGTCCGACAAGGCCGGCCGCATCGCCTCTGTGCTGGTGAAGAACGGTGATCCCGTCGAGTTCGGCCAGCCGCTGTTCGTGATCGACTAGCGATGCTCGAGAAGGTCGTCATCGCCAACCGTGGCGAGATCGCGCTCAGGATCCTGCGCGCGTGCCGCGAACTCGGGATCAAGACCGTGGCCGTCCACTCCACCGCGGACCGGACGCTCAAGCACGTGCTGCTGGCGGACGAGACGGTCTGCATCGGCCCGCCCGCCTCGCGCGACAGCTACCTGAGCATGCCCGCGATCATCAGCGCCGCCGAGGTCACGGACTCCGTTGCCATCCACCCCGGCTACGGCTTCCTGTCCGAGAATGCGGACTTCGCCGAGCGCGTCGAGAAGAGCGGGTTCAAGTTCATCGGCCCGCGTCCGGAGACGATCCGCCTGATGGGCGACAAGGTCTCGGCCATCAGGACCATGAAGGCGGCCGGCGTGCCCTGCGTACCGGGCTCCGACGGACCGCTCAGCCAGGAACCCGACGAGCTGCTCCGGATCGCGAACCACATCGGTTACCCGGTGATCATCAAGGCTTCCGGCGGCGGCGGCGGCCGCGGCATGCGCGTCGTGCACAGCGACGCGACGCTGCTGCATTCGGTCGGCGTCACGCGCGCCGAGGCGCTCGCGGCGTTCAGCAACGACCAGGTCTACATGGAGAAATTCCTGGAGCGCCCACGTCACATCGAATTCCAGGTGCTGGCCGACCACTACGGCAACGTGATCTGCCTGGGCGAGCGCGACTGCTCGATGCAACGCCGTCACCAGAAGATCATCGAGGAAGCGCCGGCGCCGGGGTTGACCGCGAAACAGCGGCGCAGCATGAGCGAGCGGGTCGCCGCCGCCTGCGCCGAGATCGGCTACCGCAGTGCCGGCACGCTCGAGTTCCTGTTCCAGGACGACGAGTTCTACTTCATCGAGATGAACACGCGCATCCAGGTCGAGCACCCGGTGACGGAGCTGATCACCGGCATCGACCTCGTCAAGGCACAGCTGCGCCTGGCGGCCGGGGAACGCCTGCCGTGGACGCAGGACGACGTGCAGATCCGCGGGCACGCGATCGAGTGCCGCGTCAACGCCGAGGACCCGAAGAAGTTCACACCGTCGCCAGGCCCGGTGAAGCTGTGGCACGCGCCGGGCGGGCCCGGAATCCGCGTCGACAGCCATCTCTACACGGGATACTCGGTGCCGCCGCACTACGACTCGCTCGTGGCCAAGGTGATCGCGCACGGTGAGGACCGGGAGTCGGCGATCGCCCGGATGCGCACCGCGCTCACCGAGATCGTCGTCGAGGGCATCAAGACCAACGTGCCGCTGCACCAGGAGATCTTCCAGCACGCAGCATTCCGGGCCGGCGGCACGGACATCCACTACCTCGAGCGGCGGCTGGGCCTGAAGTAGCTGGCGACACCGAAGGCCCTGGGCTCGGCGCATGCCGTTCCTGCAGTTCACGATCGACGTCGGCGGTCGCAACCCCGCGCCCTACGAGGATGCGTTGTTCGCGCTCGGTGCACTCTCGGTCACGCTGCTCGACGCGGCGGACGACCCCGTGCTCGAGCCCGCGCCCGGCGCGATGCCGCTCTGGCCGACGGTCGTCGTGAGCGCGGTCTTCGACGCCGATGCGGACATCGCACGGATCCGCTCCGCGCTCGGCGCCACGGCGGGACTCGATCCGTTGCTGGTCGCCGAGAACTCGCGCGTCGCAGCCGTCGCGGACCGGGCGTGGGAACGCGAGTGGCTGAAGGACTTCCGGCCGATGCGCTTCGGCCGCCGGCTGTGGATCTGCCCGGGGGGCCAGCGACCGGCCTCGACTCCGGGAGAATCGCTGCAGGCCGCACCCGTCACGGTGGAACTGGACCCGGGCCTCGCTTTCGGCACGGGGACCCACGCGACGACGGCGCTGTGCCTCGAGTGGCTCGACGGAGGGGCGGACGCCTGGCTCGCATCCGCCGACGTCATCGACTACGGGTGCGGGTCCGGAATCCTGGCCCTGGCCGCACTGGCGCTCGGGGCGAAGCGAGCGCTCGCGATGGACATCGACCCGCAGGCGCGGCTCGCGACCGTTCAGAACGCCGAGCGCAACGGACGGGCCGGCGTGCTTCGGGTCACGGGCGACCGGGAGTGCGACGGTGCACGGGGCGACGTGCTGGTCGCCAACATCCTGGCCGGGCCGCTCGTCGAGCTGGCGCCCGTACTCGCGGCACGGGTGAACGCCGGCGGACACCTTGCGCTGAGCGGGCTGCTGCTCGAGCAGGTGGACGCCGTGACAGCGGCTTACCGGCCATGGTTTGATATCGGCCTGGCCGGAACGCGCGACGGGTGGGGGCTGCTGGTCGGCAGCCGACGCGCGCACGATACGGCAGCGGCGGCTTCCATCCAGCGACGGAAAGAAGTAGAACCCGGCGACTGAGGCCTCCCGGCACCGGCAGCGAACGGGTCCACGGCAGACGAGCGATGTATTCCCAGTGCCCAGAATGCCAGACGCGGTTTCGCGTGACGGCCGCCAACCTGCGCGCCGCGCACGGCACCGTGCGTTGCGGACGTTGCGGCAGCGCATTCGATGCATTGCCGCGACTCACCGACTCGCTGACCGACGCCGGAGCGGACGACCGGCCCTCGCCGGCTTCGGTCGAGGCGGCCTCGCTCACGGCACTCGCCGCACCCGAGCTGCTCGCCGTGGGAGAGCCGTCCGCGCGCGATCGCGACGTCGTCGACGAGATCGACGAAGAAGATGGCACGATCATCACCGAGTTCCATTTCTCGCCCGACGACCTCGAACAGGTCTTCATCGACGCCCGCGACTGGCAGCAGCAGTTCGGACCAGGGGACGATGAGGGCGACAGGCGTCACCCCACGGGCGCGCGCAGGGCAGCGAACGGCCACGCACGACGCGCGTCGAGCGACGAACAGGGGCACACGACGGCCGCCGATGCATCGGAGATGTTCGTGCACGAGCCCGAAAGGGTCGAGGACATCACGCTCGAGGGCGAGCGCATCGTCATCGAGGGGCGGCCACCCGAGGACGAAGGCGACGCACTGCGGGGTCGGGGCGACGCCGGCACGCAGGCCGGACCGGACGACCCCGACGAATTCCCGGGCGTCGACGATGCCGTGCGCCTGCAGCCCTCGGCGGGGGACGAGACTGCCGCGGTCGACGATCTCGACTCGACAGACAGCTTCGAGGCCCTGCGGATCGTGCCGGGGTCCGACTTCCCGTCGAACGACGACGAGCCAGCCGAAGTCGCGCCAGTGCCGGGCACGGTCCCGTCATCGAGCCCGCCCGTGTGGGCCGCGCCTACGGTCCGGGCGACCGCACCGACCGCACCGACCGCGCCGCGGCTGCCGCGCGTCGCGAAGACCATGGCGGCCGAGCTCGACGCAGGTTCGGCATCGCGAGACGCGGCTGCGGGCGCTGCGTCGCGTCCACGGGCGTCCGGCCCGACACGCTGGCGACCGCCGTCGTTCGACGAGGCCCTCGCCGGCGCAGGTGACGACGATCACGGCGGCGGGACCGCTGACGAACCGTCGGCACAGGAACGACGCGTCGCGTTCGCCTGGTCCTGCGGAACGCTCGCGCTCGCCGTGCTGCTCGCGACGCAGCTCGTGCATCACTATCGGGTGGAGCTCGCGCGAAATGCCAGTTTCGGTCCGGTCGTTCGTGCCCTGTACTCCGCGTTCGGTCGCCCGCTGGCACCGAACTGGGACCTCGGCGCCTTCGAGCTGCGGCAGTGGGGCGCCAGCGGATCGGGGGCGCCGTTCGCGGGCGGCAACCTGCGCGTGCGCGCGAGCCTGCGCAACGGCGCGTCCTTCCCACAGCCGATGCCGCTACTGCGGCTCGAGCTCGAGGATCGCTTCGGTGCGACGGTCGCGCGCCGCGACTTCGAGCCCAGCGAGTACCTCCGCAATCCGGGGCAGGCGTCGCGCCTGCTCGCGCCCGGCGCGCAGACCGAGGCCGAGCTCGAAGTGGTCGAGTCGGGCCAGGACGCGGTGGGATACCGTCTCGACGTCTGCCTGCACGACGGGACCGCGGGCACGATCCGTTGCGCCCAGGCGGCGCGTGCCTCGGCGACCACGACCGGGTCCGCGGCATCGGCCACGCCGTGAGTGCCCGCGATCATGGCGCGGGTGGGTCGCTGCCCGCCCGGCCGCCGATCGTCATCGGACCGTACCGGTTGCAGGGCCATGCCCTGCTCGCCCCCATGGCAGGCGTCACCGACCTGCCGTTTCGCCGATTGTGCCGCCGCCTCGGCGCCGCACTGGCCGCGGGCGAAATGGTTGCGGCCGACGCACGCCTCTGGGACACCGCTGAATCGCGACGTCGTCGCGACCACACCGACGAGCCGGAGCCGCGCGTCGTCCAGATCGCCGGTGGCGATGCGCAGGCGATGGCGGACGCTGCGCGGCGGACCGTGGCCGCGGGCGCGCAGGTCGTCGACATCAACATGGGTTGCCCGGCGAAGAAAGTCTGCAACAAGGATGCCGGTTCGTCGCTGCTGCGCGACGAACGCAACGTCGCGACGATTCTGGCGGCCACGGTGCGCGCGGTCGAGGTGCCGGTGACGCTCAAGATCCGTACCGGATGGGCGCCCGATCAACGCAATGCGGTGACGATCGCGCGCATCGCCGAGGACAGCGGCATCCGCGCGCTCGCGGTGCACGGCCGCACGCGCGCGTGCCGCTTCGACGGCACGGCGGAATACGAATCGATTGCTGCAGTGAAGCAGGCGGTGCGCATCCCCGTGTTTGCGAACGGCGACATCGACTCGCCGGCACGCGCGGTGCAGGTGTTGCACCTGACGGGGGCCGACGGCGTGATGATCGGCCGCGCTGCGCAAGGCCGGCCGTGGATCTTCCGCGAGATCGCGTCGCTGCTCGACGCCGGCGTGACGTCGCCGGCGCCGGCGCCGGCGCCGACGCCGACGCCGACGGAGGTGCGTGATATCATGCTCGCGCACCTGCGCGACCTGTACGATTTTTACGGCGCCGAGTCCGGCGTCAGGATCGCGCGCAAGCACATCGGATGGTATTGCACCGGGCGCCCGCACGCGCAGGCGTTCCGCCAGTCCATCATGCAAGTGCTCGCGCCCGACGCACAGCTCGAGCAGGTGGGCGTGTACTTTGACGCGCAGGAGGACGGCGCGGCCGCAGCCGCCTGACACTTCGCGCGTCGCACGAACCAGCGGACGTACGAGAAGAGTCGAACAAACAGAGGACGGCGACGGCATGGCGGCGCGCAGCAAGAAGACTTCCTCCTCCCGCAGCCGGCGCGAGCAGAGGCTTTCCGCGGGGCATCTCCACCACGGCAATGGCAATGGCAACGGACATGGCCGCAGCGTGCCGCTGCGGTCGCTGACGGAGCAGGCGCTCGGCGACTACTTCACCAGCCTGAACGGCCATGCTCCGGGCCACCTTTACGACCTGGTGCTGCGCGAAGTCGAGGAACCGCTGTTGCGTGCGGTGCTCGATTATTCGGCCGGCAACCAGAGCCGCGCGGCGGACATCCTCGGCATCAACCGGGGCACGCTGCGCAAGAAGCTGCGCGTGTACGGCATCGAAGGCTGACGCTGCGTGAACCCGACCGTCCGGCGCGCACTGCTCAGCGTTTCAAACAAGGAAGGACTGCTCGATTTCGCGCACGAACTCGCGCGTCGCGGCGTCGTGATCCTCTCGACCGGCGGCACCGCGAAGCTGCTGCGCTGCGACGGCATCGAGGCGCTCGACGTCTCGAGCGTGACGGGATTCCCGGAGATCATGGACGGGCGTGTCAAGACGCTGCACCCGAAGATCCACGGCGGGCTCCTCGGCCGGCGCGGCGTCGACGACGCCGTGATGCAGCAGCACGGCATCGAGCCGATCGACCTCGTCGTCGTCAACCTGTACCCGTTCGCGGCGACGATCGCGAAGCCGGGCTGCACCTTCGAGGACGCCGTCGAGAACATCGACATCGGCGGGCCTGCCCTGGTGCGCGCCGCCGCCAAGAACCACGCACACGTCGCGGTCGTGGTCGATCCGCTCGATTACGGCGCGGTGCTCGCGGAGATGGACCGCGAAGACGGCGCGCTGAGCGACGCGACACGGCTGCACCTTGCGACCAAGGCGTACACGCAAACGGCGCAGTACGACGCGACGGTCGCCTCCTATCTCGCGCGGGCCGCGCGCGCGACCGGCGCTGCCACGTCGGCGGCGGCGTCCAGTTTTCCCGACCTGCTTCCGCTGCAGTTCCGCAAGCGTCTCGACCTGCGCTACGGCGAGAACCCGCACCAGCACGCGGCGTTCTACGTCGCGATCGACGCGCAGGGCGCGAGCATCGGCGCGGCCTCGCAGCTGCAGGGCAAGGACCTCTCGTTCAACAACCTGGCCGACGCGGACACCGCCCTCGAGTGCGTGCGGCAGTTCTCCGCGCCCGCGTGCGTGATCGTCAAGCACGCCAATCCCTGCGGCGTCGCCGTCGCCACCACGATCCGCGAGGCGTACGACCGCGCCTACCGCACCGACCCGACCTCGGCTTTCGGCGGCATCATCGCGTTCAATCGCCCGCTCGACGCCGAGACCGCCTCCGCCGTGGTCGAGCGCCAGTTCGTCGAGGTGATCGTCGCGCCTTCGGTGGATCGCGAGGCGCGCGAGACCTGCGCGCGGAAGGAGAACGTGCGCCTGCTCGTGACCGGCCCGCTCACGCCGAGCAACAGCCGCGTCGAGCTGCGCAGCGTCAACGGCGGCCTGCTGCTGCAGTCGCGCGACCTGGGCATGGTCGAGCGCGCCGACCTGCAGGTGGTCACGCGCCGCGCACCCGACGACGCGGAGATGGCCGACCTGCTGTTCGCCTGGCAGGTCTGCAAATACGTGAAGTCCAATGCCATCGTGTTCGTCAAGGACGGCATGACGGTCGGCATCGGTGCGGGCCAGATGAGTCGCGTCTACAGCACTCGCATCGCCGCGATGAAGGCGCGCGACGCGGGGCTCGACCCCACGGGTTCCGCGCTGGCATCGGACGCGTTCTTCCCGTTCCGCGACGGGCTCGACGCGGCCGCGGAGCAGGGCGTCCGCTCGGTGATCCAGCCGGGCGGTTCCAAGCGCGACGCCGAAGTCATCGCCGCCGCCGACGAGCACGGCCTCGCGATGGTATTGACGGGCATGAGGCATTTCCGCCACTGAGCGGAGTGGATAGTGCATGGCGGACGGCAGGGAAACGAATGCTCGGTTCGCAATGCGACCTTCGGTTCTCTCTATTTGCTGATCACTGTCCAACGTTCACTGGTCTCCCGCCTGGCTGCGACATGAAGGTACTCATCATCGGTTCGGGCGGACGCGAACACGCGCTCGCGTGGAAAGTCGCGCAGTCGCCGCGCGTGACCGAAGTCTTCGTCGCACCCGGTAACGCGGGCACGCGACTCGAACCGGGGACGTCCAACGTCGACATCGCGGCCGACGACGTGCCGCGCCTGCTCGAGTTCGCGAACGACCGACGGATCGACCTGACGATCGTCGGGCCCGAGGCCCCGCTCGTGATCGGCGTCTGCGACGCGTTCGCCGCGGCGGGGCTGCGGTGCTTCGGGCCGAGCCGCCTCGCGGCCCGGCTCGAGGGATCGAAGGCGTTCACCAAGGATTTCCTGCGCCGGCATGGCATTCCGACGGCCGCGTACGCCACCTTCACGCGCACGGACTTCGACGCCGCCTGGGTGCGTGCGCAACGCGCGCCGCTCGTGGTGAAGGCCGACGGTCTCGCGGCCGGCAAAGGCGTAGTGATCTCCGAATCGACCGAGGCCGCGGTGGAAACGGCGCAGGCGATGTTCGCGGGCCGGTTCGGCCCGGCCGGCGAGAAGGTCGTGGTGGAGGCCTTCCTCGAGGGCGAGGAAGCAAGCTTCATCGCGATGGTCGACGGGCGCCACGTGCTGCCGCTCGCCACCTCGCAGGACCACAAGCGCCTGCTCGACGGCGACCGGGGCCCGAACACCGGCGGCATGGGCGCGTATTCGCCGGCGCCCGTCGTCACGCCTGCGATCCACCAGCGGATCATGCGGGAAGTCATGGAACCGACCGTCGCCGCGCTGGCGCGCGAAGGGACGCCGTATTTCGGCTTCCTGTACGCCGGGGTGATGATCGACGTGGACGGCACCCCGAACGTGCTCGAGTTCAACTGCCGTTTCGGCGACCCGGAGGCACAGCCGATCCTGAGTCGCCTGCGGACGGACCTGACGACGCTCTGCGATGCCGCCTTCGACGGACGACTCGACGCAATCGACGTCGACTGGGACCCTCGCGCAGCTGTCGGCGTCGTCCTCGCAGCAGGCGGTTACCCGGAGTCGGCACGCCAGGGCGACGAAGTGCGCGGCCTCGACGACGCCGCGACCTTGCCGGGAAAGATTTTCCACGCGGGCACCACCATCGATGCAGCCGGGCGCGTGGTGACGCACGGGGGCCGGGTGTTCTGCGCGGTCGGACTGGGCGCAACCGTTCGCGAGGCGCAACGCCAGGCCTACGTCCTCGCCCAAGCCGTTGATTACACAGGCCGGCAATTCCGGCGCGACATCGGCTATCGCGCGATAGCACGGGAGGAAAGGGCGGGCTGAAGGCTCGCTTCGCCGTCAGCGCCCACTCCGCTTACGCTCCCAAATCCGCGTCCCGCCGGCAGGCCCGGGGCGACGCCGTGTAGGCCGGTTCCTCCCCGCATCGTGCCGGGACCGTCCATTGCCGCTCCCTGCCGGCCGGTGCGATTCTGCGCCGGGGCTCACAAGGACGTCGGCTCATGAACAGACTTTTTTTTCACCGCACGCAGCACGGCCGGCACGCGCCGTCGTTCCCCCGTCCGCGCCCGTCGCTTGCGCTGCAACTCATCGTGCTCGGTCTTGCGCCGATGGCCGGCGGGACGGCCGTGGCGCAGATCGCGTTCGCGGACGTGTCGGGATCGGCGGGCGTGACGCGCGCGGGCGAGAGCTACGGTGCGTCCTGGGGCGATCTCGACGGCGACGGTTATCCCGACCTGTTCATCAGTAACCATCGCCAGCAGCCGGGCATGTACCTGAACATGCGCAACGGCAAGTTCTTCCAGACGGCAGCGCAGGTGCTCACCTGGCGCAACCGCCCGAAGGCGGACACGCACGGCGCGAGCTGGGCCGATTTCGACAACGACGGCGACCAGGACCTGCTGGTCAGCGCCGGCACCGGCAACCTGAGCCAGTTGCTCGTGAACGAGTCCGCCCGGCTGGTCGACCGGACGACCCAGCGCGGGCTCACGACCACCAACCTCGGCGGCCGGTTGCCGGTCTGGTTCGACTACGACGGTGACAAGCTGATCGATTTCGCGATGACCCAGTACGGCGGCGTCACGAAGGTCTACCGCCAGGGTCCGCTCGGCCACTTCACCGAGACGACCACCGACGTGAAGTCGCTCTGCACGCGCCATCATTACGGGCAGCTGCTCGACGTCACCAACGACGGCAACCTCGACTTCGTCTGTTCCGACGAGGCCTCGTTCCCGCAGAAGATCTACAACGTCCAGCCGTTCCCCTGGCAGAAGGTCTACGACAAGGCGAGCCCGGCGGGCTTCCTGCCGGCGGTGCGGACGACGGTCGATTCCGTGCTGGCCGATTTCGACAACGACGGTCGCCAGGACCTGTTCGTGCTCGGTGGTGGACAATTGCGCCCCGCCGCGGTCGTGCCGGGCAGCTCCACGCACTTCGAGTCGCAGCTCACCGGCGGCACCAAGGGCTTCCGGTTCGTGACCAGCGGCAAGGTCACCTTCAAGATCGACTGGAACAAGCAGGAAGAGGAGTCGCAGACGGACCTCACGCGCATCGAGATCGGGGCCGGCGCGCGGCACCCGGCCAGCAGCACGTTCACGCTCGACCCCGCAGACACCTCCGTGCGCAACATGCCGCTGCCGCCGGAAGTCCAGGCGGACATCCCCGTGATGCAAATCGGCTACGACGCCGCGGCCAAGCGCTGGACGCTGGTGCTGCAGACCAAGCTCAACTCGTCGAGCCCCAACGTCTTCAGCGAGGCCTACCTGGTCGTCGATTCGACGGCCTCCATCAGCGGGCTGACCGGCACCGGCTTCTGGACGAGCGACAGCGCGTCGCGGCCGACGCTGCTGATGAACCGTTCCGGCGGCTTCATCGACGAGACCGTGCGTGCGGACCTCGACGCGCCCGTGCAGTGCGTGAGTGCGACCGCCGCCGACTTCGACAACGACATGGACGTCGACCTGTATCTCGCCTGCCGCACCGGAGCGAGCAACTTGCCGAACATCCTGTACGAGAACCTGGGCGGAGCGAGTTTCCGCAAGCTCGCCGGCGCCGGCGGCGCCGTGGGCCCGGTGGGCGTCGCGGTCGGCAGCGGCGCGGGCACCGCCGATTCCGTCGTGAGCGCCGACTACAACGTCGACGGGTTCGTCGACCTGTTCGTGACCAATGGCTTCAACCTGCGGCCGCTCGGCTTCGGCGGCAAGAACAAGCTCTTCCGCAACAAGGGCAACGGCAAGCGCTGGGTCGAGGTCGACCTGGTGGGTGCGCAGTCGGACCGCGACGCGACCGGTGCGCGGGTCTATGCGACCGCCGGCGGCGTGACGCAGATGCGCGTGCAGAACGGCCAGTACCATCGCTGGTCGCAGGACCACAAGCGGTCGCACTTCGGCCTGGGCAGCGCGAGCAGCGTCACGCTGCGGGTCGAGTGGCCGAGCGGCGCCGTGCAGAACTTCAACAGCGTCGCGACGAACAGGTTGTACCGGATACAGGAATCCGGTGGCCTCGCCACGGCGAGCCTCGGTGTGGCTCCCGTCTATGCCTGCGGCGCCCCGTCGATCGATGCATCGAACGACCGCGCGGTCTTCCTGTGGCGCGACTGTCCGACCGGCGAGTGGCGCTTCAAGGCCACGGCCGGCGGCGGCGTGGTGAACTACAAAGGCTCGGTGAGTTCCGGCTCGGCGTTCCAGTACGTGCGCGAGGTCGGCACGACCGATGCCGACAAGGTGACGTGGACCTTCGGGCTCGAAGCAGTTCACGTTCGACCTCGATACGCGCAACACCAACCTGGACGGCATCAACTTCATGACGCAGGACGGCGCGAGCGGCTGCATCCGGATCACCGCGCCGGCGGGGCAGAAGATCCTCGTCGGGCCGTTCCGCAAGGCGGTGACGCCCCCGTTCGACCTGCAGACGCAGAAGCCCTGCACTTGATGCGACGCGGCCAGCGCTAGGGCGGTGGTGGCCGATCCGGGACCAGCGGTGCGCCGGTCGCGGCCCGCCCTTCGCGCACGACCACGTAGAGCCCGGCGCCGATCACGATCGTGCCGCCGAGCCAGGTGATCGCGTCGGGCCACACCCCCCAGACGAACACGTCGAGCGTCACGCCCCAGATGAGCGCCGTGTATTCGAACGGGCTCACGACGGCAGCCGGCGCGGCGCGAAACGCCACCGTGATCAGGTACTGGCCGAGCGCGCCGCAGAGACCCACGCCCGCCAACCAGCCGAGATGCTCGAACTGCGGCGGACGCCAGGACGGCAGCGCGAGCACACCCGCGCCCAGGGCCAGCATCGCCGTGAACCAGAACACCATGCTCTCGTTGCTGTCCGAGCGCGCGAGGATCCTGAGCGTCAGCACCGAGAGCGTGTACATGACCAGCGCGACCGCGGCCCAGAGCGCGCCGACGCCAGCCCACTGCCCGGCGCCCGGCTTGAGCATCAGCAGCACACCGGCGAGACCGACTGCGATCGCGCCCCACTGGGCCCCGGCGACCTTCTCGCCGAGCACGGGCGCGGAGAGCGCAGCCACCAGCAGCGGCGCGCACATGAAGATCGAGTAGGTCGAGGCGAGCGAGGATTCGCGCACGGCGAGCACGAAGCTCGCGAGCATCGCGATCGCGAGCGCCCCGCGCACCAGGTGCAGCCGGAAATTCGTCGGCCGCAGGCGCGCGAGCCGGCCCCGCGCGAGCGTGGGCAACAGGATGAACGGCAGGGCCGCGGCCCCGCGGAAGAAAGCCACCTGCAGCACCGGGTAGTGCTCCGAGAGCAGCTTCAGGCAGGCATCCATCGCCGCGAATACGGCGACGGCGAGCAGCATCGCCACGATGCCGCGGACTCGATGGTCTTGGTGTCGCCCGGTCAATCCGCCACGACGGCTAGCGCTTCATCGCCTCGAAGAATTCGCCGTTGGTCTTGGTGTCGCGCATCTTGTCGATCAGGAACTCGGCGGCGGCGAGCTCGTCCATCGGGTGCAGGAGCTTGCGCAGGATCCAGATCTTCTGCAGCTCCTCGCCCGAGGTGATGAGCTCCTCGCGGCGCGTGCCCGAGCGGTTGATGTTGAACGCCGGGTAGACGCGCTTCTCGGCGATGCGGCGGTCGAGGTGGATCTCGCTGTTGCCGGTGCCCTTGAACTCCTCGTAGATCACGTCGTCCATGCGCGAGCCGGTGTCGATCAGCGCCGTGGCGATGATCGTCAGCGAACCGCCTTCCTCGATGTTGCGCGCGGCGCCGAAGAAGCGCTTCGGCCGCTGCAGCGCGTTCGCGTCCACGCCGCCCGTCAGCACCTTGCCCGAGCGCGGCACGACCGTGTTGTAGGCGCGGGCGAGACGCGTGATCGAGTCGAGCAGGATCACGACGTCCTTCTTGTGCTCGACCAGGCGCTTGGCCTTCTCGATCACCATCTCGGCGACCTGCACGTGGCGGCGTCGCGGGCTCGTCGAACGTCGACGACACGACTTCGCCGCGCACCGTGCGCTGCATGTCGGTGACTTCCTCGGGCCGCTCGTCGATCAGCAGCACGATGAGGTACACCTCGGGGTGATTGCCCGTGATCGAGTTGGCGATGTTCTGCAGCAGCATCGTCTTGCCGGCCTTCGGCGGGGAGACGATCAGGCCACGCTGGCCCTTACCGAGCGGCGCGATCAGGTCGATCATGCGCGCGGTGAGGTCCTCGGTGCTGCCCGTGCCGCGCTCGAGCTTGAAGCGCCGGGTGGGGTGCAGCGGCGTGAGGTTCTCGAAGAGCACCTTGCTGCGTGCGTTGTCGGGCGAGTCGAAGTTGATCTCGCCGACCTTGAGCAGCGCGAAATATCGCTCGCCGTCCTTCGGCGGGCGGATCAGGCCCGAGATCGTGTCGCCGGTACGCAGGTTGAAACGGCGGATCTGCGACGGGCTGATGTAGATGTCGTCCGGGCCCGCGAGGTAGGAACCCTCGGGGGAGCGCAGGAAGCCGAAGCCGTCCTGCAGGATTTCGAGCACGCCGTCCCCATAGATGCTTTCGCCATTGCGGGCGTGCGCCTTGAGGATCGAGAAGATGATGTCCTGCTTGCGCGAGCGGGCCAGGTTCTCGAGGCCCATCGTTTGTGCGAGGTCGAGCAGCTTCGGGATCGGCTTGTGCTTCAGCTCGCTCAGGTTCATCGACTTGCGGCTGGCCTCGAGCTCAGCCGGGCTGATGATGTCGAGGTCGTCGCCGTCGAGGAATTCGTCGGGCGGCAGCTCGTCCTGGCGCGGGCCGCGATTACCGTCCGGTCCGCCGCCGCCCCTGCCCCGCTTGCCCGGTCGATTGCGCCCCTGGTTGCCCAGGTAGCCTCTCACAGGTTGCTGTCCAGGAAAGCCGCGACGTCGGCCTTGCGGACCGCGCCGATCTTCTGGCCCTCGGCCTTGCCGCCCTTGAAAAGAATCAGAGTCGGGATGCCGCGGACGTTGAACTTCATTGGGGTTCTGGGGTTCTCGTCCACGTTCATCTTCGCGACGAGGACCTTCCCCGCGTACTCCGCCGCTATCTGGTCCAGTATCGGTGCGATCATCTTGCATGGTCCGCACCACTCAGCCCAGAAGTCCAGGAGGACGGGAACGCTGGAATTGATCACGTCCTGCTCGAAGCTCGAGTCGGAGACGTGGACGATCTGCTGGCTCACCAGAGAGTACCTCCGCTGGCGTAAGGGAATGATTGGGCAAGGTGGTCACTTCGGTCGAAAGGTGGATGGCGTCCCCGGTGATCGGGATGACGGCGGGTTCCGCGTAGTGCAAACTATCGGGATTGCTGCGTTGTTTGGGGTTCGAAGGGAATCCGTTGCTGGTGCCAGGTCGCCGGCAAGGGAGGACCGGACTTAAGGCCCGATCGGCCGGCGAACTCATCTGGCGGGGGCGGATCGAGCCGCGATTGCGGATATTTGAACCCGCTTTGCCCCAATTTGCAAGGCCAACCCGGCTATCTCTCTATCGATGTCAGACACACACCTCACCGACGTTTCATTTACGCACCTCCACCTGCCCGAAGCGCTCGCGCGCGGCATCGCCGACGCAGGCTTCGAACGCTGCACGCCGATCCAGGCGCAGACGCTGCCGCGCGCGCTCGCGGGCTTCGACATCGCGGGCCAGGCACAGACCGGCACCGGCAAGACGGCCGCATTCCTCGTCGCGATGTACTCGACGCTGCTGCGGCGCGAGCCGCTGCCCGAGCGGCGCGTCAACCATCCGCGCGCGCTGATCATTGCGCCCACGCGCGAGCTCGCGGTGCAGATCCACCACGACGCGGAGATCCTCGGCCAGTACACGGGACTCTCGCACGGGCTCGCGTTCGGCGGCGTCGACTACGAGAAGCAGCGGCGCATCCTCGAGGAAGGCGTCGACGTGCTGATCGGCACGCCCGGCCGGCTCATCGACTTCTACAAGCAGCGCGTCTTCGACCTGCGCTCGGTCCAGGTCGTGATCCTCGACGAGGCGGACCGCATGTTCGACCTCGGCTTCATCGCCGACATCCGCTACATCATGCGGCGCCTGCCGCCGCCCGACCAGCGGCTGAACCTGCTGTTCTCGGCGACGCTCGCGCAGCGCGTGCTGGAGCTCGCGTTCGAGCACATGAACGACCCGGAACTCGTGCGCATCGAGCCCGACAAGATGACGGTCGACCAGGTGCGGCAGGTCATCTACTACCCGTCGATGGACGAGAAACCGCGCCTGCTGGTCGGACTGCTGCGGCAGATGGACCCGCACAGGACGATGATCTTCGTCAACACGCGCCGCGGCGCGGAGCTGCTCGAGGGCCTGCTCAAGGCGAACGGATTCAACGCCGAGGCGATCTCGGGCGACGTCCCGCAGAACAAGCGCCTGCGCATGATCCGCGACTTCCACAGCGGCGAGCTCGCGATCCTGATCGGCACCGACGTCGCGTCGCGCGGCCTGCACATCCCGGACGTGAGCCACGTCTTCAACTACGACCTGCCGCAGGACCCGGAAGACTACGTGCACCGGATCGGCCGTACCGCGCGCGCCGGCGCCGAAGGCGACGCGATCAGCCTCGGTTGCGAGGACTACGTGCAGTCGCTGCCGGACATCGAGGACTACATCGGTCGCAAGATCCCGGTCGCCGCCGTCGTGCAGGAACTCCTCGCCGAGATCACGGTGCCGCGACACGAGCGACGTCGCCCCTTCGGCGCAGCGAGCAGTGGCCCGCGCCATGGCGGTGGCGGCGGCAGGAGCGGCAGGAGCGGCGGGCGTGGCGGCGAGCGCCGCGGTGGCGGCGGCGAACGTCGGGGGGGAGGTGGCGGTGGCCGGTCGTCCGCGCCCTCTCCGCGCAGCCCGGCGGTCGAGCGCCCGAAGATGGAAGTCGCGCCGCCCGTTGCAGTCGCCGATGGCGGCGCGAGCTCGCCCGACGCGACGGGGGGCGACAAGCCGAAGCGGCGGCGACGCCGCGGCGGCCGCGGTCGCTCGGCGAGTGGCGCTCAGCCGGATGCCACCCCTGCCGCGAGTGGCGAACCGGGGCCGGCTGCCCCTTCGAACTGAGCCTCGAGCCCGGCCCGCAGGTCCGCGAGCCGGCGTATTCCGGGCACGTCCGCGAGCGGCTCGTGCGGCGGCCGCGTCGAATCGGGTTGCAGCACCTGGTAGATCCACGCGAGGCCGGCGGCGAGCGCCGCATGCAGCACGGCCGCACTGTCGTCCACGAACAGCGTGCGCGTCACGTCGACGCCGTGCGCGGCCGCGAGTCGCTGCCAGAACCCGGGCTGCTCCTTCGGCACGCCGAACGCGTGCGAGGAGACCAGTGCGTCGAAGTGACGCGCGAGTCCCGTCTGGCGGTTCTTGAGCGCGAGGCTCAGCGGATGCGCGTTGGTCGTGAGCAGCACGCGGCGGCCCGTGGATCGCAACAGGTCGAGGAACCCGGGCGCGCCGTCCAGGTAGCGGATCCGCGCGCGCAGCTCGTGCTTGAGCGCCGGAATGTCCAGGCCGAGCTCTTCGCTCCAGTGATCGACGCAGTACCACTCGAGCGTGCCGCGCCGTGCACGGAACCTCGGCTCGAGCAGCGCGCGGGAGGTCTCGAAATCGAAACCGTGCCGCTCGCCCCAGCGCCGCGGCAGCACCTCGAGCCAGAAATGGTTGTCGAAATCGAGGTCGAGCACCGTGCCGTCCATGTCGAGGCAGACGCTCTCGACGCGCGACCAGTCGGGTCCGGGGAGGCGGGGCGCGGCAGGCACGTGCAGGACTCTCGCGGGTCGGCAGCGCGCATGTCGCGCGGCCGTTATGATACGGCCCCGCCACGAGGGAGACTCGCTTGAACTCCGCCGCCCACCGCGACCTCGCGTCGCTGCTGCCCGAGGTCCGCCGGCTCGTCGCTGCGGCCAGCACCGCCATCCTCGAGGTCTACGCCGGCGGTCACGACGTCGAGTACAAGGCCGACGATTCGCCGATCACGCGCGCCGATCGCGCCGCCCACGAGATCCTGAGCACGGGGCTGCGCGCGCTCACGCCGCACATCCCTGTCCTGTCGGAGGAATCGGCAGAGGAGCATGCGGCAGACGTACGCCGCCACTGGGACGAGCTCTGGCTGGTCGACCCGCTCGACGGCACCAAGGAGTTCATCAATCGCAACGGCGAGTTCACGGTCAACGTCGCGCTGATCCGCGGTCATCGGCCGGTGCTCGGCGTGGTGGCGGCGCCCGTGCTCGACACGGTCTATTGCGGCGCGGCCGGCCTCGGCGCCTTCGTCGCCCGTGCGGGCGAGCCCGACCGCCCGATCCACGTGCGCCGACCGGCAGCGAGCCCGCTCGTCGTCGTCGGCAGCCGGTCGCACCGCGGCGACTCGCTCGACGCGATGCTCGAGCGGCTCGGGCCGCACGAGATGCGGCCGATGGGCAGCTCGCTCAAGTTCTGCCTCGTGGCCGAAGGCAGCGCGGACTTCTACCCGCGGCTCGGCCCCACCTCGGAATGGGACACGGCGGCAGCGCAGGCGGTGGTGGAGGCCGCGGGAGGCGCGGTCACCACGCTCGACGGCGAGCCGTTGCGCTACAACGCGCGCGACACGCTGCTCAACCCGCACTTCCTCGCGAGCGGCGATCCGTCCCGGGAGTGGCATCGCCTGCTCTGAGCCGCCACGGCCGTGGAGCTGTCCTGGGACCTGCTGCTGCTGATCCTCGCGATGGCCGGCTTCGCGGCGTTCTGGCGCGACACGCTCGGCGCCCGCGACCTCGCCAACGTCGCCGCCCGCGAGACCTGTGCGGCGAACGGTGCCGCCCTGCTCGACGGGACCGTGGCATTCCAGGGCCTGCGCGTGGTGCGCGGCCGCAGCGGCAGCCCGGCGCTCGAGCGAACCTACGCATTCGACTATTCGACGGACGGCGTGAACCGTCGGCAGGGATTCGTGATCGTGAGCGGCGGCCGCGTCGAGAGCATCGGACTGCAGTGACCGGTCCCTATCCCCTTTTGGCGGGGCGAGGACTAAAGTAGTCACCCCCCGAGGGATCACCCGACCGCTGCGATGTCAGAGACCAAGGACAACGTCGACACCGAGACGTTCCAGCACCTGCAGCGGCTGCGCACCCTGCGCATCGAGCACCGCGACCTCGACGACGTGATCCACCGCCTGCAGCTCGACCTCTACGTCGACCAGGTGCAGCTGCGCCGGCTCAAGAAACGCAAGCTGCTGCTCAAGGACCAGATCGCCCGACTCGAAAGCCAGCTGATCCCGGACCTGAACGCGTGACGATGCCTGCGACGGCGACGACGGGATGCAGAGCCAGCGCCAGGTGGTGAACGCGATCCTGGAGACCTTCCAGGATCCTGGCAACGTCGTACAGGCCGTGCTGATCGCGGCCTCGGTAGTCGTCGGGTGGTGGACCGCCCGCTACGTCCGCTCGCGCATCACGGTCTCGCCGGACCCCGACAACCTGCCCGACCGGGCGCGCGAGCTGCTCTACGTCGGCGCGCCGCAGGCGCTGATCCTGGCGATCCTCGCCGCGATCGACGGGCTGATGCACGCGTTCGGCCTGCCGACGCAGATGATCGACGTCGCGGTGCAGCTGGTCGGCCTGCTGCTGCTGATCCGCGTCGCGGTCTACGTCGTCCGCGTGTCGCTCGGCGCGCGCACGCGGCTCAAGGGCTGGGGCGTCCCGATCTCGACGGTCCTCTGGGTCTTCATCTCGCTGCACGTGCTCGGCTGGGGCGACGAGGTGATCGGCGCGCTCGACAGCATCGGCATCAATGCCGGCAAGACGCGGATCTCGGTCTGGTCGGTCATGAAGCTGCTGGTGACGGTCAGCGTGTTCGTGATCGTCGCGCTCTGGGCCTCGCGCTGGCTCGAGCGGCGGGTGCTGCGCCTCGACGCGCTCGCGCCGACGATGCGCATCGGCATCGCGAAGTTCCTGCAGGCCTTCCTGGTCGCGCTGTCCGTGCTCGTCGGGCTCAATGCCGCGGGCCTCGACCTCACCACGCTCAACGTCCTGACCGGCGCGATCGGCATCGGCCTCGGCTTCGGCCTGCAGAGCATCGCGGCGAATTTCGTCAGCGGGTTCGTGCTGCTCATGGACCGCTCGATCAAGCCGGGCGACGTGATCAGCTTCACGGGCACGACCGGCACCACGACCGAGGGGTTCGGCTGGGTCGAGGAGCTGCGGGGCCGCTACGTCGTCGTGCGCGACCGCGACGGCGTCGAGACGCTGGTGCCGAATCAGCACCTCATCACCAACCCGGTGATCAACTGGAGCTACACCGACCCGCGCGTGCGGCTCAAGCTGCCGATCCGCGTGAGTTACAAGGACGACCCGGAAGTCGCCATGCAGCTGCTGCTGCAGGCGACGGCGGAGCACCCGCGCATCATCCGCGAGCCCGCGCCCGTGTCGCGGCTGATGGGCTTCGGCGACCACGGCATCGAGCTCGAGCTGCGATTCTGGATCCCGGATCCGCAGGAAGGCGTCAACAACGTCCGCTCCGACGTGAACCGGCGGATCTGGCGCCTGTTCAAGGAGCACGGCATCACGATCCCGGTCGCGCAGCGCGAGATCCGCGTCGAGATGGCGGCGCCCGCGTCCTCGCCCGTCGCCACGCGCGACTGAGCGCCACCCCGCGACATGCCGCCGATCCCCGTGTCCGCGACGCTCGCGATCCCGGACGAGCTGCTCGAATTCCGTGCGGTGCGCGCCTCGGGCCCCGGCGGCCAGAACGTCAACAAGGTCTCGAACGCCGTCGAGCTAAGGTTCGACTCGGCCGCCTGGGATGCGCTGCCGGCGGACGCGCGCCTGCGCCTGAAGACGATCGCGGGGCGGCGCATGACGGCGGCGGGTTTGATCGTGATCGACGCGCAGCGCCTGCGTTCGCTCGAGCAGAATCGGGCGGATGCGGCCGAGCGGTTGCGTGCGATGGTCGCGGCGGCGCTGGTGGCGCCGAAACCCCGCCGACGCACGCGACCGACCCACGCCTCGAAGCAGCGTCGCCTCGAGGGCAAGACGCAGCGCGGCAGGGTCAAGGTACTGCGGCGGAAATCGTTCGACGAGTGACCGGAATCCGGTCTGTGGTGGGCTTCTTTTCGTCCTGGTCAGCGGTGCCCAGCCCCCGGTCGCCAGGTTTATGTCCCGCTGCCGGCCGTCGTCATCCGTGTCGACGACCGGTGCGGAGACAAAGGTCATCCGTGACCACTGGCTGCAACTTTACGCAGCGCGACGCGTCGTGTTCTTCGGCGTACCTAGCATCTCGTCGTAGGATCAACCTCACAACGACGGCGCGGCCCGTACGCACTGGCTCCGGGTTACTTGATCGGCAGGTCGTGGAGAAGGTCGACGAGGTCGTCCGCGTGTTCCTCTTCCTGCGCCAGCACTTCCTCCATCAGGCGCCGCGACGTCGGGTCGCGGTCGCCGAAGAAGCGGATCATCTCGCGGTAGCTCTCGATCGCGACGCGCTCCGCGAACAGGTCGGCCCGCAGCATCGCGTGCAGCGATTCGTGCTCGTCGTACTCGGAGTGACTGCGTGAGGCAAGCGTCGCGGGGTTCAGGTCGGGGCTCCCGCCCAGCTGGGCGATGCGCTCGGCGATGCGATCCGCATGGACCTGCTCCTCGTTGGCGTGCTGGAGGAATTCCGCGGCGGCGATCCGTCCGGCACTGCCGCGTGCCATGAAGTAGTGGCGCTTGTAACGCAGCACGCAGACCAGCTCGGTCGCGAGCGCATCGTTCAGGAGGCTGCAGATCTGCTCGCGACCGTCGGGATAGTCGGGAGTGACGGCGCCGCGTTCCATGTGCTGGCGCGCACGATTGCGCAGCGTCTCGATGTCCGAGATGAAGCGGCGGGAAGAATCGTCTTCGGGCACGTACATGTCGCGGTCTCCGTGCAGGCGTGTTTGTGGTCGTGGCATGATCGTCAGGCGCTGCGCACGCGGCGCTGGCGCCACCACTCGGCGGCCATGCCGAAGGCGGCGAGCCACAGCGACCGTGCCCGGATCACGGACAGCAGCAGCTGCAGCACGACGTTGCGGCGACGCATGGCGCCACGCGTCTCCTTGTCGTCGAGGTAGGCGGCGAGCCAGGCCCGCTGCATCTCCATCTCCAGGCTCAGCAGCCTGAGCCGGTCACGCGATTCCATGGCGTCGCTCCGGTCCGGTCACTTCCGCCGCCGGGATCATGGGCGGCACTTCGCCGTTCGTTGCGGACGCCGTCTGTACCACAGGATCCGGGCGAGCCGCGGGGTCCGCGGGGGCTGCGCGCATCGCGGCAGCAGCCGCAGCCATGGTCGGACCGTCCGCCGCCGGCGCCGCGCCACCTTCCGCCGTGCTCGGCGTAGCGGCCTTCGCGGCGGCCGCCTCGCGCACGGCAGCCTTCGCGACCTCGCGCTTCCCGGCTTGCTCCTCGTTCTCCGTGTCCGGGTCGTTGAGGGCGAGGTTGACCATCGCGAAATCGAGCTTGAGCCCGCGGGAGAAATCGGCGATCAGGGCCGTATCGCGTCCGACGCGTCGTCGTGCCGCCGTCGCGGTGATCACGGCCGCTCCCAGCAGCAGCAGGACGACCGCGCCGAGTGCCCAACCGCGCCAGGACTCCGGCGCTGCCACGGCGATCAGCACGATCACGGCGGTCATCGACGAGAGCGTCATGACCGCCGCGATGGCGCCATAGACCACGCCCTGTGCCAGCGCGTCGCGCTGCAGCTCCACTACCAGCGCGGCCGCTTCCGCCCGCGTCTGGACCATCGCCCAGAGGTGGCGCAGCAATGCGCGTCGCGATGACACGCGGCGGTCCGGCCTCAGCCGAAGTCGCCCGGGTTGTCGGCCCTGCGCCCGCCGCGGTTCGACAGCAGGATCGCGACCAGTGCACCGACACCGGCGCCGATCGCGACTGCGCGCCACGGATTCGCGTGGACGAACGCATCGGCGTCGGACATCGAGCTGCTGGCAAAGTTGCGCGCCTGGCTCGCGCGACCCGACAGCCGCTCGCGCGCGTCCTTCAGCGTCGCCGAGACGCGCAACCGCATCGCGTCGATCGCCTCGCCGCTCTCGTTGCCGAGCGCGCGCAGCAGGTCTTCGGCCTGCGCGACCGTGCGGCTCAATTGCGCCATCGTTTCCTCGTGACGCGCGGACAGGTTGCTCGACGACAGGTTCGCCGAGGTCGTATCGGGTTCGGTGGCCATTCCTGCATTGTTTCCGTACATGTCGCTCTCCTCGCTCCTGGGGTCGGGTTCAGTCACGGACAGGCCGTGGCCGTTCGTTCATGGTCGCGGCATCCGCGCGGACCGACGACGGCCGCCCGCTGGCCGGAGGCCTCATCCAGGCACCGCGCTGGCAAACGCCCGACTCACGATTGTCCGGCATGGCCAGAATGAATCTGTCGGTTGAGCGCAGGAGCCGTCCGTGCCTCCGGCCCCGTGCCGCGTCAGCGTCCGCCTACGCCCATTATGCCGTCACATCCGCGCCCCGGGCGGCTGGGGACCGGCCGTCGTGGCGCCGCCGTCGGTTTCCCAGCGGATGCGCTCGGCCTCCTCCGCCCGCCGGCGTGAGTCCTGGCGTCGCAAGGCTTCGCGCGTGGCGAACCAGGCGGTCAATCCGGCAAAAAATGTCAGCAATTTCAACGTACGTCCTAAAGTCACGACAGGCCCTCCTCTGCTGCGTCCGACGGGTCGGCGGCCGCTCATGCCGCCGCCTCGAGGCGGTCGATCACCTTCTGGGTCAACGACTGGGGCGGCACGGGCGCGGCATCCCACGCGTCGCCGCGCTCGGCGATCCGGGCCGCGACGTTGCGCAGGTTGAAATGCGCGCTGCGGATGTCCTGGCGACCGAGCTCGTCCCATCCGATCGGCAGCGAGACCGGCACGCCCGGGCGATGCCGCGGCGAGTAGCCCGAAACCGTCGTCGCCGCGAACTGGTTGCGCTGCCAGTCGACGAAGACGAGTCCCTGGCGGTTCGCGGCACCGCGCCTGGCCGAGAATCGCTGCGGCAGGGTCCGCGCGAGGTGCTCCGCGACGCGGCGTGCGAACGCCGCCACGACCTCGAGCGTCGGACCCCGTGCGAGCGGCACCACGAGGTGCAGGCCGAGGCCGCCGCTGGTCTTTAGCAGGGGCTGCAGTCCGAGTTCGCCCAGCAGGTCGCGCACCAGCGTCGCCGCTTCGCGCACGCGGCGCCACGGCAGCGCCGGGTCAGGATCGAGGTCGAACGTGATCCGGTCGGCGCGCTCTGGACGCGGCATGCGCGAGCCCCAGGTGTGCAATTCGACGGCGCCCATCTGCGCGAGCAGCGGGATCGAG
>CAVQQX010000177.1:0-15906 GCA_963714645.1 uncultured Gammaproteobacteria bacterium | reverse complement strand
CGAGGGCGCCCGCTCCGTACGGAGGCCGTGGCATGACCCCCGCGCATCGTGTGGCTGTGTCAGCGGTGGCTGCGCTTCTCGCCGCGTGTGTGTGGCTGATCGTGTCGGCCCCCGACGCACCCCTGCCGCCGCTCGTGGCGACGCCGAGCACGACCCCGCCCGTCATCTACCAACCCTGAAAGGCGTACCCATGTCCGACACCACCACCACCGCGCTCTCGAAACTCCGTGACGCTATCGACGAGTGCATCACCGACCTGACCCCTGAGCCGGAGGTGACCAACGCGAAGCCCGTCGCCCCGGTTGAGCGAGCCCGGCTGGTGCTCACCGACGCCGACTTCGACCCGCAGGGTTGGTACACCGGTGATCAGTTGGGCGACGGCCGCGAATTCCACGGCGACGTCGACATTCGCTCCACCCGCCGGGTCCGGTTCCACGGCTGGCTGATCGTCACCGGCAGCATCGAAGCCGGGTCGGGCATCGAAGCCGGGTCGGGCATCGAAGCCGGGTGGGTCATCAGGGCCGGGTCGGGCATCAAGGCCGGGGAGGGCATCAAAGCCGGGTCGGGCATCAAGGCCGGGTCGGGCATCAAAGCCGGGTGGGGCATCGAAGCCGGGTCGGGCATCAAAGCCGGGTCGGGCATCGAAGCCGGGTGGGGCATCAAAGCCGGGTCGGGCATCGAAGCCGGGTAGGGCATCAAAGCCGGGTGGGGCATCGAAGCCGGGTGGGCATCAACACGGTGGGGAAGAGGCTCGCGCGGAGCGCCTCGTACGACGCCTGCGCCTGCTGGTAGCGGGCGAGTGCGGCGGCGAGGTCCGGGCTGTCGGCGACCAGTCGCGCCTGGAGCCCGTCGAGCTCGGTGTCGCCATAGGCCGTCCACCAGTCCCCCTGCGGCAATACGTCCGTCGGCTGCACGGGCATCCATGCCGCCGATTCCTTGTACTCGGTGCCCACGGGGACCACGGGCACCTGGAGCACGGGCGCCTGCGAGCAGGCGCCGAGTCCGAGGCACGCAACGGTGATCCACGCGCCACGCATGGCTACTTCCCGGCCTGCCCCGACTGTCCGACGGCCGCCGCCGCATCGCCCGCCGGGGCGCCGACCTTGGCGACGCGCACCTGGTCCCCGTCGACGATCCCGTCGGGCGGGCTCTCGACGACCCGGTCGTCCGGCGCAAGGCCCGAGGCGATCGCGATCGTCGCGCCGTCGTCGCGGGCGAGCGTGACCGATTTCATGACCACCTTGTCGTTCGAATCGACGGTGGCGACGCGCAGGCCGTCCTTGTCGAAGATGAGTGCACTCGACGGTATCGTGAGCGCGCCTGCGGACGCGGGCAGATCGAACGCGACGCGCGCGAATCCGCCGGGCAGCAGGCCGGCCTCGGCATTTTCCGCGGTGAGCTGCACCAGCATGCTGCCGGACTCGGCATTGATTGCCTGCGACAGTGACTGGACCGTGGCCGGAAACCGTTGACCCGGTCGCTCCGGCACGGTGAGCCACGCCTTCGTGCCGCGCCCGACCCGGGTCGCGAAGTTCTGCGGCACGTCGACGTACACGCGGAGCTTGCGCGTGTCGGCCACCACGAAGAGTTCGGGACCCTGCGCGCTGCCGACGTTGATCAGGGAGCCCACGTCGGTCGCCCGCACCGTCACGATGCCGTCGAACGGCGCCTCGATGCGCGCGAAGCGCTTCATGGCCTGATAGCGCTCGACATTGGCCTCGAGCGCGCTCACCTCGGCCCGTTTCGCGGCCACGTCGGCGGACTTCTCGTCCACCTCCTGGCGCGACACCGAGTCGGTCGCGAGCAGCGCCTGCCAGCGCGTGGCGGTCGACGCCGCCAGCTCGGAGTTGGCGCGCGCGGTGGCGAGCTCCGCCCGGGCCTGCAGCAGCTGCTGGTCGAGTTCCGGGGTCTCGATCTCCGCGAGCAGCTGCCCCGCGTCGACGCGCGTGCCGATGTCCGCGTACCAGGCCTTCAGGTAGCCGCCGACGCGTGCGTAGATCGGCGCCTGGGCGTACGCCTCGAGGCGGCCGGGCAGCTCGAAGGTCGCGGCCGCCTCGGAGCGCTCCGGAGCGCCGACGACGACGACGGGCACGGCCCCCGCGTCGGCGCGGTCGCGCAGGGCGTGGCCCTCCCGGTAGCGCAGGGCCATGCCGCCGACCAGGACGACGACCGCGATCGCGATGGCCGCGACCGCGACGCGTCGCAGCGTCGGGCCGGGCGGCGATTGCGGGGAAGGATCAGCTGCCATGGGGTGCTCCGATCGGAACGCCCGCGGCCTTCCTGGCGAAGTGCGCGTGGGCGAGGCTGAAGACGATGGGTACGAACAGCAGTGTCGCCACCGTGGCGAACACCAGGCCGCCGATCACCGCGCGGCCGAGCGGGGCATTCTGCTCGCCGCCCTCGCCGAGGCCGAGCGCGAGCGGCATCATGCCGATGATCATCGCGAGTGCGGTCATCAACACCGGCCGGAATCGCACGAAGCCCGCGTCCACCGCGGCCTCGACCGCGTCGCCCAGCTGGTCCAGTCGCTCGCGCGCGAAGGCGATGACCAGCACGCTGTTCGCGGTGGCGACGCCCATGCACATGATCGCGCCGGTGAGCGCGGGCACGGACACGGTCGTGTGCGTCGCGAACAGCATCCACACGATGCCGGCGAGCGCGGCGGGCAGCGCCGTGATGATGACGAACGGGTCGGTCCACGACTGGAAGTTCACGACGATCAGCAGGTAGATGAGCACGATTGCGCCGAGCAGTCCCCACAGCAGGCCGGAGAATGCACGGTCCATGGTCTGCACCTGGCCGAGCATGACGACCGAGGAGCCCTTCGGCACGCCGTCGGCGTTCGCGGCGAGGATGCGGCGGATGTCGCGGGCGACACCGCCGAGGTCACGGTCCTGGGTGGTCGCGTTGATCTGCACCATGTACTGGACGTCATACTGGCTCACCAGCCCGCTGCTCGTGCCGCGGGCGAACTGGGCGACGCCGCCGAGCACCTGCGGCGTGCGCACGCCCGGGCCGCTCACCGGCAGCTGCGCGAGCGCGGACAGCGAGGAGAGGTCGTACTGCGGTGTCTGCATGACGATGGGATAGGTCACGCTGGTCGCCGGATTGAGCCACCAGGTGGGCGCGACCTGGCTGCTGCCGGCGAGGTTGACCACCAGGCTGTTGGTGACGTCGCGGGTCGTGAGGCCCACGGCCTGGGCCTGGGCCCGGTCGAGCGTGATGTTGAAGACCGGCCGGCTGTTCGACTGCTGGATGCGGGCGTCCGCCACGCCCGGCACGCGCTTCACCTGCTTCAGCAGCCGCTCGGCGTAGGCGAAGTTCGCATCGACGTTGCCGCCGCGGACCTGTATGTCGATGGGCGCCGGCGCGCCGAAATTCAGGATCTGGCTCACGATGTCCGCGGGCGGGAACGAGAACACCGTGTCCGGGAACTCGCGGGGCAGCCGCTCGCGCAGCTCGCGCACGTAGTCGGCCGACGGCCGGTGGCCCTCGCCGAGCGCGATCTGGATGTCGCCGTCCTGGCTGCCCATCACCCCGGTGCTGTTGTAGGTCAGGTTGATGCTGCTGTTCGGCAGGCCGATGTTGTCCACCAGCGTCGTGACCTCGCCGGGGGGGATCACCCGGCGTATGGCTTCCTCGATGCGCGCGAAGCGGACCGCCGTCTCCTCGACGCGCGTGCCGACCGGCACGCGGACGTGCATCAGGATCTGGCCGGCGTCGACCGTCGGGAAGAAGTCGCTGCCGAGGAACGGCACCAGCACGAACGACCCCGCGACCACGGCCAGGAATCCGCCCAGGAAGGCGCGACGACGGGTCATCAGCCAGCGCAGCAGGCCGCGATAGCCGTCCCGCAGCCGCTCGAAGCGCTCCTCGAAGTCGCGCTGGAAGCCGACCAGCGGGTTGGCGGTCGGCGGCAGCGCGGCTCGGGTGCCGTGCAGGTCGGTGTGCGGTGCGTGCGGGCGCAGCAGGTACTTCGACATGGTCGGCACCAGCGTGCGCGACAGGATGAAGGAGCACGTCATCGCGTAGCATGACGGCCTTCGGCCATCGGCACGAACAGGAACCGCGCCACGCCCGCCGAGGAAGAACATCGGCACGAACACGATGCAGATGCAGAGCAGCGACACGAAGGCCGGCGTCACGATCTGGTTCGCGCCGTCCATGATCGCGGTCTCGACGTCCTTGCCCTGCTCGAGGTGCCAGTTGATGTTCTCGATGGTCACCGTCGCGTCGTCGACCAGGATGCCGACCGCGAGCGCGAGGCCGCCGAGCGTCATGATGTTCAGCGTCTCGCCGCTCGCGGCGAGACCGATGATCGATCCCAGGATCGACAGCGGGATCGAGATCGCGATGATCACCGTCGAGCGCCCGCTGCCGAGGAACAGCAGGATCATCAGGCTGGTCAATGCGGCGGCGATGATGCCCTCGATCGCCACGCCGTGGATCGCCGCGCGCACGAACAGCGACTGGTCGTTGATCGGCACGACCTTGAGGTTGTCCGGCAGGGTGGGGCGGATTTCGTCGAGCTTGGAGCGGATGCCGTCGACGATCGCCAGCGTCGAGGTGGTGCCGTTCTTGAGCACCGACATCAGCACGGAGCGGTCGCCGTCGACGTGCACGATGTTGGTCTGCGGGCTGTTGCCGTCGTGCACGTGCGCCACGTCGCGGATGTAGATCGTGGCGCCGTTCACTGTCTTGACCGGCAGCTCGCCGAGTTCCTCGATCACCGACGGCGCGTTGTTCAGCAGCAACGGGTACTCGATGGCGCCGATCTTCTGCGTGCCGATCGGCACGATCAGGTTCTGCGCGGCAAGGGCATTCGCGACGTCCACGGCCGACAGGCCGCGCGCCTGCAGCGCCCCCACGTCGAGGTCGATCTGCACCTGGCGCTGCTTGCCGCCGTAGGGATAGGGCAGGGCCGCGCCGGGGATCGTGACCAGCGGCGTGCGCACCAGGGTGTTGCCGACGTCGAACAGGTTCTGCTCGGTCATGCCCTCGCCGGAGAGCGCAAGCTGCAGGATCGGCACCGTGGCGGCGTTGTAGTTCAGGATGAGCGGCGGCGTGATACTGGGCGGCATCTGCTTCGTGGCGCTCTGCGCGATGGACGTCACCTGCGCATTCGCGACCGCGACGTTGACGCCGGGGTGGAAGAACACCTTGACGATGCCGATGCCCGTGTACGAATTCGCCTCGATGTGCTCGACGTCGTTGACCGTGGTGGTCAGGATGCGCTCGAAGAGCGTCGTGACGCGGCCCGCCATCTCGGCCGGCGGCATTCCGGTGAACTGCCACGCGGTCGCGATCACCGGGATGCGGATCTCGGGGAAGATGTCGGTGGGCGTGCGCATCGCCGCGAGCGGGCCGATGATGAGGAGCAGCAATGCCATCACCACGAAGGTGTATGGACGCTGCAGCGCGACGCGGACGACGCCTACCAGCACGGCCGTCGCTCCGGGCGTCCGTCGCAGCCGGCCGCCTTCACGATTCCTTCCTCGCGGTGCGCGACCGGGCGCGGCGCCCGGCCTGGCGTGCGCTGCCGCGGTCCGCCACGCCGGGCACCAGGCTTTCCAGGTTGGCATGGATGCGGCTCATGACTTTCATGAGGCTGGTCCGCTCCCGCGCGGTGACGCCGGCGAGCGATTCCGCCAGCGCCACTTCAGACAGTTCCCAGATCTTTGCGAGCATCGGTGCCACGGGAGCCTTCAGGTAGAGCCGGCGCACGCGTCGGTCGTCCGGACTAGCGCGGCGCTCGAGCAGGCCATTGGCCTCCATTCGCGCCAGCAGGCGGCTGAGCGTCATCGGGTCGGTCTCGGTGAGGTCGGCGAGCCGGGCCTGTGTAATGCCTTCGCGGCGCGACACCTGTCCGAGGACGCGGCACTGTTGGAGCGTCAGGTCGAGGCGCGCGGCGTGCCGTTCGAAGTTCCGCGAATAGAGTCGCGAAACGTCCTTGAGCAGGAAGCCGAAGTTGGGCAGGGAATCCAAGGGATCTCCGGTCGCAGGGGCGCGGCGACCGACAGATCATATCAGGTGTTACGATATGGCCGTCAAGCGTGTGGCGACCGGCATGCTTGGCCTATAGTTCGGAGCATGCACCGGCCCCCCGCCTTCATGCACCAGCGGATACGCTCCTCACCTTCAGGTTCAAAACAGACGGGACTGCACCGGTGGCGCCCGCGCCCCGAGCGGCAACTCAGACGGGTACTGATCCGGCGCCGTGCGCTGCAGGTGCGGACGCCGGCCGCGGGGGCCTGCTTGTCTGCGTTCAGAGCCGCAATGTCTTCAACGCCCGGTCCGTTGATGACATATCTGATGACACGGCCGGGAACTTAAATAAAAAGGGCTTGCCTGCGCAAACCCCTCTAAATTCGTGGCTCCGACACCTGGATTCGAACCAGGGACCCGCTGATTAACAGTCAGCTGCTCTACCGCTGAGCTATGTCGGAACGGTTGGCGAGCCGGTAATTCTGGGATCGGCACCCGCCGTAGTCAAGGAACGCCGATCCCGGCAGGGGCCAGATTCCGTTCCAGTTTCGATCCCTTCTTCTGGCCGGCCCCGGCCGCGCATGTTCAACCGGCGAGCGCCTTGCCGATGCGTTCCGGGGCCTGTTCAACCGGCGAGCGCCTTGCCGATGCGTTCCAGGGCCTGCTCGAGCGTCGCCCTGCTCACGGCGAACGAGAACCGGATATGCCCCGGTGCGCCGAAACCCGAACCGGGAACGCCCGCCACGCCGGCCCGCTCGAGCAGGAACTCGGCGAAGGCGTCGTCGTCGTCGACGCCGAGCCTGCCGATGGCGCCGCGAACGTCGCAGAACGCATAGAACGTGCCGGCGGCCGGCAGCACCTTGAACCCCGGCAGCGCGTTGAGCCCCGCGTTGAAGAAGTCGTGCCGTGCCTCGAAGTGGCCGTTCATCTCGGCGACGCACGCCTGGTCGCCGTTCAGGGCAGCGGTCGCCGCCTTCTGCGAGATCGACACGGGATTGGACGTGCTCTGGCTCTGGATCGTCGACATCGCCGTGACGACTTCGACCGGGCCGCCGCAGTAACCGATGCGCCAGCCGGTCATCGCGTAGCTCTTCGAGACGCCGTTGATCGTCACCGTGCGGTCGTACAGGTCGGGATTGGCCGTCGCGAAACTGCAGAACGGTTCGGTGGCCCAGTAGATGTGCTCGTAAATGTCGTCGGTGGCCACCAGGATGCGCGGATGGCGTCGCAGCACCGCGCCGAGCGCCTCGAGTTCGCGACGCGTGTACGCCGCGCCGGTCGGATTGCCCGGACTGTTCAGCATGAACACGCGCGTTCGCGGCGTGATCGCGGCCTCGAGCTGCTCGGCCGTGATGCGGTATCCCTGCTCCGGGCCGGCATACGGCGTGACCGGCACGCCGTCCGCGAGCAGAGCCATGTCCGGATACGACACCCAGTAGGGCGCGGGGATCACCACTTCGTCGCCCGGGTCGATCACGGCCATGAACAGGTTGTAGATCGTCTGCTTCGCTCCGGTCGACACGAGGACCTGTGGCCGCGTGTAGGTGAGCGCGTTGTCGCGCCTGAACTTCCCGATGATCGCGTCCTTGAGCTCCGGGATGCCCTCCACCGCGGTATAGCGCGTGAAGCCGCCGCGGATCGCGGCAATGCCGGTTTCGGCGATGTGTGCGGGCGTGTCGAAGTCGGGCTCGCCGACGCCGAGGCCGATGATGTCGCGTCCCTCCGCCTTGAGCCGGGCGACGCGACCCGTCAGAGCCACGGTCGGAGAAGGTTTGACACGATGGATGCGGGCGGCGAGTTCGACGGGCACGATTGAAGATTCCGGTTGGCAAAAAGCGGGCGCATTTTAGGCTAATCTGACGGGTCTCCCAAGGAAGATCGCAGCCAGCCGTCATGACGACGTCCGTGCCCCATATCGACGTCCCGCGCAGGTTCCGGCTGCAGGCGAACTACGAGCCCGCCGGCGACCAGCCCGAAGCGATCGCCCGGCTCCTCGACGGGCTCGCGAACGGCCTGGCGCACCAGACGCTGCTCGGGGTCACCGGCAGCGGCAAGACGTTCGCCATTGCCAACGTGATACAGGCCGTGCAGCGGCCGACGCTCGTGATGGCCCACAACAAGACGCTCGCGGCCCAGCTCTACGGCGAGTTCAAGGAGTTCTTCCCGCAGAACGCGGTCGAGTACTTCGTGAGCTACTACGACTACTACCAGCCCGAGGCGTACGTGCCGTCTTCCGATACGTACATCGAGAAGGACGCCTCGATCAACGAGCACATCGAGCAGATGCGCCTGTCGGCCACGAAGGCGCTCCTCGAGCGTCCGGACTCGATCATCGTCGCGACGGTCTCCGCGATCTACGGCCTGGGCGACCCGAATGCTTACCTGAGCATGGTCCTGCACCTCGTGCGCGGCGACCGGATCGACCAGCGCCGCCTGCTGCGCCGCCTGGCTGACATGCAGTACACGCGCAACGAGCTCGACCTCACGCAGGGCACCTACAGGGTGCGCGGCGACGTGATCGACATCTTCCCGGCGGAATCCGAGCGGGAAGCGGTTCGCGTCGAGCTGTTCGACGACGAGATCGAGGCGCTGAGCTACTTCGATCCGCTGACGGGCGCAGTGCTGCGCAAGGTGCCGCGGCTCACCGTCTATCCCTCCTCGCATTACGTCACGCCGCGCGAACGTGTCGACAGCGCCATCGCCGGCATCCGCGCAGAGCTGCGCGAGCGGCTCCGGGAATTGCGCGAGACGGACAAGCTGCTGGAAGCCCAGCGCCTCGAGCAGCGCACGACCTTCGACCTCGAGATGATGATGGAGGTGGGGTACTGCGCCGGGATCGAGAACTATTCGCGCTACCTGTCGGGGCGGCAGGCGGGGGAGCCACCCCCATGTCTGTTCGACTACCTGCCGGAGAACGCGCTGCTCGTCGTCGACGAGAGCCACGTGACCGTTCCGCAGATCGGCGGCATGTATCGTGGCGACCGCTCGCGCAAGGAAACGCTCGTGCAGTACGGGTTCCGTCTGCCGTCGGCGCTCGACAACCGGCCGTTGCGTTTCGACGAGTGGGAGACGCTGGCGCCGCAGACGATCTTCGTCTCGGCCACGCCCGGTTCCTACGAAATTCAGCACTCGGGAGAAGTGGTGGAGCAGGTGGTTCGTCCGACGGGCCTGGTCGACCCCGAAGTCGAGATCCGGCCGGTCCGCACCCAGGTGGACGACGTCCTCTCGGAGATCCGGCGCTGCGCGAGCCTCGACCAGCGCGTGCTGATCACCACGCTCACCAAGCGCATGGCCGAGGACCTGACGGATTACCTCCACGAGCACGGAGTCCGCGTGCGCTACCTGCACTCGGATATCGAGACGGTCGAGCGCGTCGAGATCATCCGTGACCTGCGCCTCGGCAGGTTCGACGTCCTGGTCGGCATCAACCTGCTGCGCGAGGGCCTCGACATGCCGGAAGTGGCGCTGGTCGCGATCCTCGACGCCGACAAGGAAGGATTCCTGCGTTCGACCGGCTCGCTGATCCAGACCATCGGGCGCGCGGCGCGCAACGTGCACGGCCGTGCGATCCTGTATGCGGATACGGTCACCGGTTCGATGCAGCGCGCGCTCGACGAAACGCAGCGCCGCCGTTCACGCCAGCTCGAGTACAACGTCGAGCACGGGATCACCCCGCAGTCGATCATCAAGGCGGTGCAGGACGTCATGGAGGGCGCGCGCAGCGGGGCGAACCCGTACGGACGACGCGGCCTCGCAGCCGTCGACGAAGACGCTACGCTGCTCGCCCCCGAAGCGGCCATGAAGCGCATCAGGAAGCTCGAGGCCGAGATGTACCGGCACGCCCGGAACCTCGAGTTCGAGGACGCGGCGCGCCTGCGCGACCAGATCGAAAGGCTCCGCGATCAGGCGTTGGGCGTACCCGGCTCGATGGCCGGCTGATGGCTCCACCGTGGGCGCTTTGAAGCCAAGCACGCCGCTCGACTCGACCGACCTCGTCGAGCAGGCGCCGGTCGGACTCTGGCTCATGGACGCCGGCGGCCGTTACCTGGAAGCCAACGAGGCGGCCCTGCGCTTGCTCGGCATCGGCGCCGCGCGTTTCGCGGGCCGTCGCCTGGTGGAACTCGTGCATCCTGACGACCAGGCGCTCTTCGAGCGCGCAACCTTGCAGGCCCTGGAGCGGGCAGCGTGGACCGGCGATATCCGCTTCGTGCGCGACGACGGCGCGGTGGCCTGGCTCGACGTGCGCATGGTGCGCCTGAGGGACGGGCGCATCGCTGCGTGGAGCTGGGACCTCACCAGCCGCAAGCTCGGCGAGGACGCGTTGCGCGAGATGTCGGGGGTCGTCAACGAGCGCACCGCGGCCCTGCGCGCCCGCGAGCGGGAGCTCCAGGCGATCCTCGACGCGTACCCGGGCGTGATCGCACTCTTCGACCGCAACATGATCAACCGGTTTGCGAACCGTGAATACGCTCGACTGGTCGGGGGGCACATCCACGACCTGCGCGGCATGCATCTGCGCGACCTGCTCGGCACGGACGCGTTCGTCGAGTCCCGCGCGTACTTCGAAGGCGTGCTGCGCGGCGAGCGCCAGAGCTACCAGCGCGAGTTTCCCGATCCGGAGGCGGCGGGCGGCACGCGTTACATTCAGGTCCTGCTGCTGCCCGACGTCCTCGGGCAGGACGTCGTCGGCTTCATCGGCGTCGCCTTCGACGTCACCGATTTCAAGCGGGCGCAGGCTGCGGCCGAAGCCGCCAATCGCGCGAAGAGCGAGTTCATCGCGAACATGAGTCACGAGATCCGCACACCGCTCAACGGCGTGCTGGGATTCGCCCGTCTCGGAGTGGAGGAAAGTGCCGGCCAGCCGGTGCTGCGCGATTTCTTCGCGCGCATCGACGAGTCGGGCAAGCTGCTGCTCGGGGTCGTCAACGACGTGCTCGACTTCTCGAGGATCGAGGCCGGCCAGTTGCACCTCGAACAGCGGCCGGTCGACCTGCGTCGCGTGTTGGACGAAGCCGTCGCGCTGTTCCGTGACAAGGTCGAGCGCCGCGGCGTGGAGCTGCGCGTGGTGGTCGACGAGGACGTGCCGGCGTCCTGCCTGGGCGACTCGCTGAGGCTCGGGCAGGTCCTCGCCAACCTGCTCTCGAATGCCGTCAAGTTCACGGAGCGCGGCAGCGTCCAGGTGCACCTGGCGACCCGCGGAGACGAGGCCGTGTTCTCGGTGACGGACACGGGCATCGGCATCGATGCCGCACACATCGAGCGGCTGTTCGAGCCCTTCGAACAGGCCGACCTCGCGGTCACGCGCAGGTACGGCGGCACGGGGCTCGGGCTCACGATCACGCGTCGCCTCGTCGAGATGATGGACGGCCGCATCTCGGTTCGAAGCGCGCCGGGGCAGGGCAGTACCTTCGAGGTGCGCCTGCCGTGTCGTCCGGCGCGTGCTGCCGCACCCGGCTGAGCGGGCAACGACCCGGTCCACCCCTACCCGCGTCACCCCGGGTTGCTGTATTCTCCGCGGCTCGTTTGAGGGCGCATAGCTCAGCGGTAGAGCACTACCTTGACATGGTAGGGGTCCGTGGTTCGATCCCACGTGCGCCCACCACGATCCCGGCTCTGGGTCATCGTGAACATGGAACGGGACCTACATCGATGCCGGTCATCACCCTGCCAGACGGCAGCCAGCGCAGCTTCGAGCGGCCGCTCACCGTAGCGGACTTCGCGTCCAGCATCGGCGCGGGCCTCGGGCGCGCAGCGCTCGCGGGGCGGGTCGACGGCCGCCTGGTCGACACGTCGTTCCTGCTCGAGCGCGATGCGAGCGTCGCGGTCGTCACCGCGAAAGACCCCGACGGCCTGGAGATCCTGCGTCATTCGACCGCGCACCTGCTGGCCCAGGCGGTGCAGTCGGTATACCCGGACGCGCAGGTCACCATCGGACCGGTGATCGAGGACGGCTTTTACTACGACTTCGCGTTCAAGCGGCCCTTTACGCCGGAAGACCTCGCGAAGTTCGAGGCGAAGATGCACGAGCTCGCGCAGGCCGACCTCAAGGTCGAACGCCGGCTGATGCCGCGTGACGAAGCGGTGGCCACGTTCCGCAAGCTGGGCGAGCATTACAAGGCCGAGATCATCTCGGGCATCCCGGCGGGCGAAGACATCAGCCTCTACGGCCAGGGCGAGTGGTTCGATCTCTGTCGCGGCCCGCACGTGCCCAGCACCGGCAAGCTCGGCGCGTTCAAGCTGATGAAGGTGGCCGGTGCGTACTGGCGCGGAGATTCGAAGAACGAGATGCTCCAGCGCATCTACGGCACCGCGTGGCCCGACGACAGGAGTCTCAAGGCCTACCTCACGCGCCTCGAGGAGGCGGAGAAGCGCGACCATCGACGCGTCGGTCGCGAGCTCGGGCTGTTCCACACCCAGGACGAAGCCGTGGGCAGCGTCTTCTGGCACCCGCGCGGGTGGACGCTGTGGCGCACGATCGAGAACTACATGCGCGAGCGGCTGCAGGCGGCGGGCTACGTCGAAGTGAGGACGCCGCAACTCATCGACCGGGTGTTGTGGGAGAAGTCCGGGCACTGGGAGAACTACCGGGCCAACATGTTCATCGCCGAGTCGGAGGACCGCGTCCTCGCAGTCAAGCCGATGAACTGCCCGGGCCACGTGCTGATCTACCGCCAGGGGATCAAGTCGTACCGCGACCTGCCGCTGCGCATGGCAGAGTTCGGCGCCTGTCATCGCAACGAGCCGTCCGGGGCATTGCACGGCCTCATGCGCGTGCGCGCGTTCACTCAGGACGACGCTCACATCTTCTGCACCGAAGACCAGGTCAATTCCGAGACCGTGGCGTTCTGCGACCTGCTGCGCAGCGTCTACCGGGACTTCGGGTTCGACGAGATCCTGGTCAAGTTCTCCGACCGCCCGGCCAAGCGGGCGGGCAGCGATTCGACCTGGGACAAGGCGGAGAGCGCGCTCAGGGCCGCGGTCGAGGCAGCCGGCCTGCAATACACGCTGAACCCGGGAGAGGGCGCGTTCTACGGCCCGAAGCTCGAATTCGTCCTGCGGGACGCGATCGGCCGCGACTGGCAGTGCGGCACTCTGCAGGTCGATTTCGTGCTGCCGGAGCGCCTCGGCGCGGGCTATATTGCCGAGGACGGCGTCGAGCACCGGCCCGTCATGCTCCACCGCGCTATCCTGGGCTCCATGGAGCGATTTCTGGGCATCCTGATCGAGAATTTCGCCGGGCGATTCCCGATCTGGCTCGCCCCGGTCCAGGCAGTCGTGCTGAACATTACCCGGGCTCAGGACGATTACGTGCGGAAAACCACCGAATTCCTGAAAAATCAGGGGCTTCGGGTCGAAATGGATTTGCGGAACGAGAAAGTCGGCTTTAAAATCCGCGAACACACCCTGCAGCGGGTTCCGTACCTGCTGGTCGCGGGAGATCGCGAGTCAGGGTCGAATACGTTGGCCGTGCGTTCGCGCAGCGGCAAGGATCTCGGGTCGATGGGTCTCGAAACCCTCGCCGCGAAACTTGCCGAGGAAGTCGCGAGCCGCGGCCGTGTCCGTTTAACAGAAGAGGATTGATCGCATCTCTGCTCCAACGACCAAGCGCATCCGGCGCAACCACGAGATCACGGCCCCGCAACTTCGTGTCATCGGCGCCGATGGCGAGCAGGTGGGAGTGATGAGCCGCTTCGACGCCCTCGAACTCGCCGCTTCCCAGGAACTCGACCTGATCGAGGTGTCGCCGATGGCCGACCCCCCGGTCTGCCGGATCATCGACTTCGGCAAGTTCCAGTTCGAACAGAACAAGAAGGCCGCGCTGGCGAAGAAGAAGCAGAAGCAGATACAGATCAAGGAAGTGAAGTTTCGACCCGGAACCGACGCAGGCGACTATCAGATCAAGCTCAGGAACCTGATTCGCTTTTTCGAGGAAGGGGACAAGGCCAAGGTGACGTTACGTTTCCGCGGCCGTGAGATGGCGCACACGGACCTCGGTCGGCAATTGCTTGTCCGGCTGCAGCAGGACCTCTCGGCGTACGCCGTGGTCGAGCAGCAGCCGCTCATGGAAGGCCGGCAGATGGTCATGATGCTCGCGCCGAAGAAGAAGTAAGGACGGCTTGCCGTTCTTCGCCCTCGAACTTCGGTCGCAAGGCCGCGGTGAGATGGGCCATCAAAATCAGGAGTAGTTCGATGCCCAAGTTGAAGACCAACCGGGCCGCGGCCAAGCGTTTTCGCAAGACGGCGAAAGGCTTCAAGCGCGGCCAGTCGCAGAAGCGACACATCCTCACCAAGAAGACGACGAAGCGGAAGCGCCAGCTGCGCGGCACCACGATGGTCGCGAAGCAGGACCTCGTCCGTCTCGAACAACTGCTGCCCCACGCCTGAGCGAGGTGACCCATGGCACGAGTTAAGCGTGGCGTCATCGCAGGACGCCGACACAAGAAGGTCCTCGCCAAGGCGAAGGGTTACTACAACGCCCGGCGCAAGGTCTACCGCACGGCAAAGCAGGCCGTCATCAAGGCCGGGCAGTACGCCTATCGCGACCGGAAGGCCAAGAAGCGCGATTTCCGCGCGCTCTGGATCACGCGCATCAACGCGGCCGCGCGCACGTTCGAGCTCTCGTACAGCCGCCTGATGGCCGGCCTCAAGGCTGCGGGCCTCGAGATCGACCGCAAGCTGCTGGCAGACCTCGCGGTGCACGACCTCGAGGCGTTCGGAAAGATCGCCGAACAGGCGAAGAAGAGCCTCCCGAGCCAGTGAGCCATGGACGGCCGGCGCGGCTCATGCCGCGTCCGGTCGTCGAGCGGGTCGCACGCCGCGGCCCGTGATCGACCGAGCAGGGCCCCAGGCCGGGACGCGCAGGCGCCCCGGCCTTTTTCGTTCGTGTATACCGATGAATGCCCCGTCGCGCGTGACGGGCCGCACGACCAGGATCCGCCGCCGCGATGAACGACGCAACGTTGACCGCCGCACTCGACGAACTCGCTGCCACGGCGAAATCTCGCATTGCCGCGAGCGCGAGCCTGCCTGACCTCGAGGCATTGAAGGTCGAGCTGTTCGGCAAGAAGGGCGCGATCACGACGCAGCTCAAGACGCTCGGCACGCTCGCACCCGACGCGCGCAAGGCGGCCGGTGCCTCCATCAACGCGGTTCGCGACCAGCTCGAGACGCTGGTCGAGGCGCGTCGATCATCGCTCGAGGGCGAGGAGCTCGAGCGCAGGCTCGCGGCGGGGCGCATCGACGTCACCCAGCCCGGCCGCGGCCAGGCGCCCGGCGGGCTCCACCCCGTGACTCGCACGCGGCGGCGAATCGAGGCGCTGTTCCGGCATGCCGGCTTCTCGATCGAGGAAGGCCCGGAGGTCGAGGACGACTGGCACAATTTCGAGGCACTCAACATTCCCGCGAACCATCCGGCGCGGGCGATGCACGATACTTTCTACTTCCCGGACGGGCGATTGCTCCGCACGCATACCTCACCGGTGCAGGTGCGCGCGATGCTGCGCGACAAGCCTCCGCTGCGGATCATCTCGCCGGGGCGCGTCTATCGCTGCGACTCGGACATGACGCACACCCCCATGTTCCACCAGGTCGAAGGCCTGGTCGTCGACGAGGGCGTGAGCCTCGCGAACCTCAAGTCGGTCCTGCACGAATTCGTGCAGCAGTTCTTCGAGCGCAAGCTGGGCATCCGGTTCCGGCCGTCGTATTTCCCGTTCACCGAGCCCTCGGCGGAAGTCGACATCGAGTGCGTCTTCTGCAGCGGCTCGGGTTGTCGCGTCTGCAAGCAGACCGGCTGGCTCGAAGTCGCGGGCTCCGGCGTCGTGCATCCCAACGTGCTGCGCAACGTGGGCATCGACCCGGAGCGGTACACGGGATATGCGTTCGGCATGGGCATCGAGCGACTGGCGATGCTGCGCTACAACG
>CAVQQX010000176.1:0-12235 GCA_963714645.1 uncultured Gammaproteobacteria bacterium | reverse complement strand
GCGGGTCGTCAGGTTTTCGATCGCCACGCTGCCGTCGCCGGGCAGATGGGAGCGCAGCCAGTGCTCGTCGTGGCGTTCGCCGGCAGCCGCACTGATCAGCCAGAAGGTGCCGGGCCGCAACTGCGTGAGCGTCATCTCCGTGACGATGCCGCCACGCTCGTTCAGGAAGTAATTGAGCGCCGTGCGACCGGGCCGTGGCACGGCGCCCGTCACCATGCGATCGAGCCACGCGGAGGCAGCGGGCCCGGTGACCTCGAACTTCGTGAAGCCGGGCAGGTCGAGTACCGCGACGCGATGATGCGCGGCCTCGCATTCACGCTTCACCGCCGCGTGCCAGGCAGGTCGGCGGAACGACAGCTCCGGCGTTTCGGGATCCCCCGGGCAGGGAAAGTAGACCGCACGTTCCCAGCCACCGCGCGCGCCGAAGCGCGCACCCTTGGCCGCGAGGCGCACGTACGCCGGCGACGTCTTGGCCGGGCGGCCGGCCGCCCGCTCCTCGACCGGGAAGCCGATACCGTATTCGTGCTGGTAGGTCTCGAGCGCCTTCGCGAGCACGTACCGATGGTTCGCGTGGTCGTGGTAGCGGCGCGAGTCGAGCGGCCAGACGTCCCAGTCGGGTACGCCATTCGCGACCCACTCGGCGATGACCTTGCCCGCGCCACCGGCCTGCGCGATGCCGAACGTGAATGCGCAGCAGTGGAAGAAGCCGGGCAGTCCAGGCGCGGGACCGATCAGGGGATTGCCGTCGGGCGCGTACGGGATCGGGCCGTTGATCACCTTCCGCACGCCCGCCGTGCCCAGGATGGGCACGCGGCCGCACGCCGCCTCGATGTGTGTCTCGAGGCGCCCGAGGTCGTCGTCGAAGAGCTGGTGCGCGAACACGTCGGGAATGCCATCGAGCCAGTGCGCACGCGGCGTCCGCTCGTAAGGTCCCAGGATCAGGCCATGCCGTTCCTGCCGCAGGTAATAGCTCACGTCCGGGTCGCGCAGCAGCGGCAGCCGTTGCGAGCCGCGTTCGACGAGGGCCGGGATGTCCTCGGTGATCAGGTACTGGTGCGAAAGCGTCACGATCGGCAGCCAGGCGCCCACCATGGCGGCGACCTCGTTGCCACGGTAGCCGGCCGCGTTGATCACCGATCCGGCCTGGATGGTGCCGTGGTTGGTATGCAGGCGCCATTCGCCCGACGGCACGCGGTCGATCGCCGTGACGCGCGTGCCGCGATGGATCGTGGCACCGGCAGCGCGCGCGCCCTTGGCGAGGGCCTGCGTGAGCTGGGCGGGGTCGATGTCGCCGTCGGAAGGATCGTAGAGCGCGGCCCGCAACCCCGCGGTCGCGACGAACGGATAGCGGTCGCGCAGTTCCCGGGGCGTCAGTAGATCGAACTCGAGCCCCTGCGCGCGGGCCTGCGAGATCACGTGGCGGAACTCGTCGACGCGCTCGCGCGTGTGTGCGAGTCGCACGCTGCCGGTGACGTGGTAATTGATGTCGTAGCCGACCCTGGCGCCGAGCGATGCATAGAGCTGCGTGCTGTGGCGCTGCAGCTTGATCACGTTCCACGACGTGGAGAAATTGGGGCAGTTCCCCGCGGCATGCCAGGTCGAGCCGGCGGTGAGCTCGTCGCGCTCGAGCAGTACTGCGTCCGTCACCCCGAGATTCGCGAGGTGGTAGAGCGCACTGCATCCGACGGCGCCGCCGCCGATCACCACGACGCGTGCGTGCGACTTCATGGTCAGCCCCGGATCCGTTCGTTCGCCGGGTCGTACCAGGGCCGAAGCTGCACTCGGCACGGATGCCGCCGATTGGCGACCTCGACTTCCCAGCGACCGGTTTCCAGCCACCCGGGTGACACGCCGCTGGGGCAAGCGACGTACCCCATGCCGATCGATCGTGCGAGCCGGTGACCCCAGGCACCCGACCGGATGGAACCGACCAGCTCGCCGTCACGCACGAGCGGCTCCTCGTGGTACAGCAGCGGCGCGTCGTCCGTGGCGTCGTCGAGCATCACCTGCACGAGCCGACGCACCGGTGTGCCCGCGGCGCGCTGCGCGAGCAGCGCTTCCCGCCCGACGAAACCACCTGGCTTGTCCCAGGCGACCGTGAACGCCAGCCCGGCCTCGAGCGGCGTGTCCTCCTCGCCGAGGTCGTGACTCCAGTGCCGATAGCCCTTTTCGACGCGGCAGGCGCCCAGGGCGTGGTATCCCGCATGACGCAATCCCAGCGGCGCCCCGGCCTCGAGCAACCGTTCGTAGACGTCGAGGCAATGCTCGGTCGGCAGGTAGAGTTCCCAGCCGAGCTCGCCCACGTACGTGATCCGGCTCGCGCGTACGCGCGCAAAGCCGATCTCGAGCTCACGCGAGATGCCGAAGGGATGGGTTTCGTTCGAGAGCTCGGCACCCGAGAGCAGCTGCAGCAGCTCGCGGCTCCGCGGACCCATCACGCCCAGCATGGCGACACCGGAAGTGACGTCGATCACGGCGCAGCGCGCCTCCGGACGGCGCTCGAGGGCCTGGCGCAACCACGCGAAGTCGCGCGTCTGGCAGATCGCCGACGTCACGACCAGGAACTCGTGTTCCGCGAGCCGCGTGATCGTCAGGTCGGCCTCGATGCCGCCACGCTCGTTGAGCCACTGCGTGTAGACGACGCGCCCGACCGGCCCGTCGACGTCGGCTGTCGAGATCCGGTTGAGCACGTCGCCGGCGTCGGGCCCCTGCACCAGGAATTTGGGGAAGCATGACTGGTCGAACAGGGCGACCGCGTCGCGCACGGCCGTGCATTCGTCGCGGCAGGCCGCAAACCAGTTCTGCCGGCCGTACGAATACCGGTACTGCGGCGAGGTGCCGGGTGCCGCGAACCAGTGCGGGCGTTCCCAGCCGGCGGTCTCGCCCATGCAGGCGCCCGCCGCGACCAGGCGATCGTGCAGCGGCGAGCGGCGTACCCCGCGTGCGGTGCGGTACTGGTAGTGGGGCCAGTGCATGGCGTAGAGCAGGCCGAGCGTCTCGACCGTGCGGTCGTGCAGGTAGCGACGATTGCGCTGGAAGGGCATGACCCGCCGGATGTCGACGTCCGCGAGGTCCATCGGCGGCCGTCGGTGGGCGACCCATTCGGCCACGACCTTGCCGGCGCCGCCGCTCGCCGCGATGCCAACCGAGTTGAAGCCGGTCGCGACGAACAAATCCCGCACTTCCGGGGCTTCACCGACGTAGTAGCGGTCGTCCGGCGTGAAGCTCTCGGGACCGTTGAAGAACAGCTGGATTCCGGCCTCGCCCAGCACGGGCACGCGCCGGACCGCGTCGGTCAGGACCGGCTCGAAGTGATCGTAGTCCTCCGGCAGCGTGTCGAAGCAGAAGTCGGGCGGGATGCCGTCCGCGCCCCACGGCTTCGCGACGGGCTCGAAGCAGCCCATCAGCAGCTTGCCGGCGTCTTCCTTGTAGTACGCGCACTCGTCCTGAACGCGCAGCACGGGCAGCGTGTGCGGCAGACCCGCGATCGGCTGCGTCACGACGTAGAAGTGTTCGGCGGCATGCAGCGGAACGGCGACTCCTATGTCGGCTGCGATGCCGTGCGACCACATCCCCCCGCAGAGCACGACCGTGTCGGCCGCCACGTAACCGGCATCGGTTTCGACGCCGACGGCGCGACCGCGCTCGACGCGGATGCGCCGGACGGTGGTGTGCTCGAAGAACCGCGCACCGCGGCTCCGCGCGCCCTTGGCGAGCGCCCGGGTCGTGTCGATCGGGTTGGTCTGGCCGTCCTTCGGCAGGAAGATGCCCCCGACGACGTCGTCGACGCGCAGCAGCGGCCAGCGTTCGCCGATCTCGCCCGCGCTCAACTCGTCGACCTGCAGCCCGAAATTCCTGCCCATCGACAGGCCGCGCCGCAGTTCCTCCATGCGGGCCGCCGTCGTCGCCACGCTGATCGAGCCGTTCTGGCGGAAACCGGTGGCCTGCCCGGTCTCGGCCTCCAGCGAGAGGTACAGGTCGGCGGTGTATTGCGCGAGCTCGGTGAGGTTGCGCGTGGCCCGCAGCTGCCCCACGAGACCGGCCGCGTGCCACGTGGTACCGCAGGTGAGCTGGCGCCGCTCGAGCAGCACCACGTCGGTGATGCCGAGCCGCGCCAGGTGATATGCCGTCGAGCAGCCCGCGATGCCGCCGCCGACGATGACGACGCTGGCGTGACCGGGCAGGTTCATGCAGATGCGGCGCCGTCGCGGATCACGCGTTCGCGGCCCGGCCTCGCAGCGCGTCGCGGGGATCTCCGGCCGCGGCTTTCATCGCCTCGCGCGGCAGCCGCACCGGGAACCGACGCCGGATCTCGGCGTCCACGGCCTCCGGCACGTGCGCCGGATGGTGGCTCGCGAGGATCTCCTCCACCTTGTTCTGCGCACGCACGGCGACGTCGAGCGCGCCCTGCTCGCGCCACTCGTTCGGGCTGCGGCGATCGCCCACGGCGGGGTAGAGGTACTCGGTCTCCATGAGCTGCAGCGTCTGGCCGCTGCCGAGGAAGTGGCCCGGACCTTCGAGGCACACGTCGCGGATCGTCTCGAACGAGAGGCGTTCCTCGTCGACCTGGATTCCGCGCATCGTGCGCTGGGCCGCGCCGATGATGTCGTTGTCGATCACGAGGCTCTCGAGCGAGAAGCCGAGCAGACTCGCGTGCATGCCGGCGGACTCGTAGATCAGGTTCGCGCCCGCGTTGCCGACGAGCGCGTGGTTGAGCGCCTTCTCGGCCCCGGACTGGCCATCGGGAATCTTCGAGTCGGTCATGCCCGAGGCCGTGCCGCCGGTCAGGTCGTAGAAATGAGCCATCTGGGCCGCTGCGGAAGAAAGCAGGGCCTGCTCGGGGCTGCCGCCCGACATTGCGCCCGTGCGCAGGTCGGACACGAAGCACCAGGTGCCGAAGATCGCGGGATGGCCGGGCCGGAGGGCGTTGACATAGACCAGGCCGGCAAGCACCTCGGCGACTTCCTGTGCGAGCGCACCGGCAAGGGCGGCCGGTGCCGTTGCGCCGGCCTGCCCCGCAGAGAGCAGCAGCACCGGCATCCCGCCCCGCACCGCCACCTCCAGGCAGCGACACGCGTCCGTGGCGAACTTCATCGGCGGCACGACGAAGCAGTTCGACTGGCTCACGAACGGCCGCTCGCGCCACTGCCGCTCGCCACCGGCGATGGCGTGGAGCATCTCGAGCGACGCAAGGACGTGCTCCGGCTGCACCCAGCTGCTGCCGACGTGCTTGGTCGTGCTCATGACCGAGGCGTAGCACGTGTTGAAATCCATCTCGAACGGGTCGGGGATGTCGCGCGGCACGACCGCCCGCTGGAAGAAGTGGATGTGCTCCATGACGTCGACCACGCGCCCGATGTCGTAGAGGTCGCGGATGGTCGATTCGCGGTAACCCGTGCGAGGGTCCACGATGTGGACCGCGGCGCCGGCGGTGCCGAAATAGGCTCGCTTGTCCCAGGGCTCCATGTCGTGCCGGGGGTCCTGGCCGTGCAGCACGAACCGGCGGGCGGCCCGGGCGAGCGTGTCCTCGACGAGCGCGGCCGGGAACAGCAGGCGGCCGCGGTCGCTCAGGGTGCATCCCGCCCCGGTCAGGATTTCCACACCCGACTCGGGTGCATCTGCGAGCCCGACTTCCGCGAGCAGCCGCAGTGCGGTCCGATGGATCTGCTCGATGGCGTCGCGCGTCAGCGGCTGGTAGCGGCCCGCCGGCATGCCCGGACGGACCGGCCGCAGGTGGTCCGGCAGCGGGGCCGCGCGCTGGGCTCGCCGCGCGTCACGGCCCGACGGGCGTCGGCCCGGTGTCCTGTTTTCGGTCAAAGGTGGCTCCAGTCATCGCGCAAGCATCGGCCCGGAGAGCCTCGCACATATTCGGGCCACGACGTCCAAAGAATTATCTACCAGCCGCAAAGGTCGGCGTCGCAACGGCGCGGACAGCGCCGGGAACGGCTAAAATCCGGACTGTTTTGCCGCACACCGCGGCCGCCCCCGAGAGTGACGCATGAGCCTCCCACAGAGCCGCGCCGAATGGCAGCGACTGGCCGCCGGGCTACGCTACGCGACCGGCCATTTCATCGACGGCCAGCACGTGCGGGGCGACGGCGCGCGGTTCGTGGTGGTCAACCCGGCCACGGCCGAACCGCTTTGCGAAGTGGCGTCCGGCGACGCCGCCACCGTGGACCGTGCCGTGGCGAGCGGGAAGCGCGCTTTCGCTGCGGGAACGTGGCGCAGGCTGCCGCCGCGCGACCGGCTCGACGTGATGAACCGGCTCGCCGCGGCGATCGAACGCCACGCCGCAGAGTTCGTGCTGCTCGACACGCTCTGCATGGGCAAGCCCGTGCGCGACATGGTGACGGTGGACGTGCCGCAATCCGCGCTCACGTTCCGCTACTTCGCCGAGCTCTCGGACAAGGTGGAAGGCACCGTGACGGCGACGGCCGCCGAGGCATTTCACTACACCCTGCGCGAGCCGCTCGGCGTGGTCGGCTGCATCACGCCCTGGAATTATCCGTTGATGCAGATCGCGTGGAAGATCGCGCCGGCGCTCGCCGCCGGCAATTCGGTCGTGCTCAAGCCCGCCGAGCAGGCGCCGCTCTCGGCGCTGCTGCTCGCTCAGCTGTTCGTCGAGGCAGGTGGACCGCCCGGCGTGTTCAACGTCGTGAACGGCTGCGGGGCAGAGGCCGGTGCGCCGCTCGCGCTGCACGACCAGGTGGCGAAGATCTCGTTCACGGGCTCGACCGCCACCGGCAAGAAGATGCTGGTCTATGCCGGCCAGTCGAACATGAAGCGGGTGAGCCTCGAGTGCGGCGGCAAGTCGCCGCAGATCTTCCTTGCCGACCTCGACGACCTCGACCGCGCGGTCACCTACGCGATCAACGGCATCTTCGGCGTCATGGGCGAAGTGTGCAGCGCCGGGTCCCGGCTGCTGGTGGACGGACCGATCTACGACGAGTTTCGCGCCCGTTTCGTCGCGCGCGGACCGCAGGCGTTCGTCGCGGGCGACCCGCTCGACCCGCAGACGTCGATGGGTCCGCTCGTGACCCGCAAGCAGCACGAGAAGGTGCTCGCCTACGTCGGGAAGGGGCGCTCGGAAGGCGCGACGCTCGAGTTCGGAGGCGACGTGCCGGACCGGCCGGGCTACTACGTCAACCCGGCACTGTTCACGAACGTCGACAACCGGATGACGATCGCGCAGGAGGAGATCTTCGGACCGGTCGCTGCGATGATCCGCGTCGACGGCCTGCAGGACGCGCTGCGCGTCGCCAACGACACGATCTACGGCCTCGCGGCATCGGTGTGGACGAGCGACTTGCGCGTCGCGCACGAAGCGGTGCGCGACCTCGAGGCCGGCACGCTCTACGTCAACTGCTTCGATCACGGCGATCCGACGTCGCCGTTCCTCGGCCACAAGCAGTCGGGGCAGGGCGGCGACAAATGTCTCGAGGGCCTGCTGAGCTACACGCAGACCAAGTCGGCATGGATCCACCTCGGATGACGCGATGACCGACGAACTGCTCACGCTGCGGCCCGACAGCGAGATTTCCGCGCGCGACTTCGGCGTGGAGAGCGACATGACCGTGCCGGCGTTCTCGCGACGCAGCGAGTACGTGCCCGAACTCGACGAGAACTACCGGCTCGATCCCGACACCACGCTCGCGATACTGGCGGGATTCCGCCACAACCGGCGCGTGATGGTCCAGGGCTACCACGGCACGGGCAAGTCGACGCACATCGAGCAGGTCGCCGCCCGGCTCAACTGGCCGCTGATCCGCATCAACCTCGACGGCCACGTGAGCCGCATCGACCTCGTCGGGCGCGACGCGATCGTGCTGCGGGATGGACAGCAGGTCACGGAATTCCGCGAAGGCCTGCTGCCGTGGGCGCTGCAGCGCCCGATCGCGCTCGCGTTCGACGAGTACGACGCCGGGCGCCCGGACGTGATGTTCGTGATCCAGCGCGTGCTCGAGGCGAGCGGCAAGCTCACGCTGCTGGACCAGAACCGCATCATCAGCCCGCACCCGTTCTTCCGGCTGTTCGCGACGAGCAACACCATCGGGCTCGGCGATACCAGCGGCCTGTACCACGGGACGCAGCAGATCAACCAGGGCCAGATGGACCGCTGGTCCATCGTGACGACACTGAACTACCTCGATCACGACGCCGAGGCGGCGATCGTGCTGGCCAAGGTACCGGCCTGCGACACGCCCGCGGGCCGCAAAGCCATCCTCGCGATGGTCCGCGTCGCCGACATGACCCGCAACGGCTTCATCAACGGCGACATCTCGACGGTGATGAGCCCCCGCACGGTGATCACCTGGGCCGAGAACGCGCAGATCTTCGGCGACACCGGCCGGGCGTTCCGGGTGACGTTCCTGAACAAGTGCGACGAGCTCGAACGGCCGACCGTGGCGGAGTTCTACCAGCGGGCTTTCGCCGCAGACCTGCCGGAAGCGATGACTCGCGTGAAGGTGGTGTGAGCGACCCGACCCGCCAAGCGACGCTTTCGCCCGTCGAGCGCTGCCAGCGTGCGCTGGCGCAGGCGACGCGGGCCCTCGCCGGCGCGAAAGACCTCGAGATCGCGTTCGGCCCGGCGAGCCCGGGCGCTCCCGGCGCCGAATTCCGCTTGCCGGCGGTGCGCTGGCCGTTGCCGGAGGCCGAGGCGGCGCGCCTGCGGGGACACGCGGATCGACTGGCCCTGCGGCTTGCGCATCACGACGCATCGATCCACGCCCGCCTGCGTCCCGCGGGCAGCCGCGCACGGGAGCTCTACGACACGCTCGAGGACGCACGTTGCCAGGCGCTGGGCGCGAACGCGTTGCCGGGCGTCGCCGCGAACCTGACGGCCGCGCTCGAGGAGTCACTGACACGCAAGACGGGTGGAAACGCCGGCGGTCCACGTCCCGGGCCGATGGCCCAGGCGCTCGCGCTGCTCGTGCGCGAACGGCTGACCGGGTGGCCACCGCCCGCGTCGTCCAGCGAACTGATGCTGCGCTGGCGCGACGATCTCCTGCGACGGACGCGCGGGCGATTGGACGAGCTCGCGCGGCGGGCCCCCGATCAGCGACGCTTTGCCCAGGCGCTCCACCACCTGCTCCGTGACCTCGACCTTGCGCAGGAAATCGGCGCCGTTGCCGAGCGTGCCGCGCGCGAGCAACCGGCCGAGGAGCCGGCCGGCGCGCCGACCGCGGCTGCCCGGGAAGTGGCACGGACGACGGTCGCCGAATCCGCCGGCACGCTCGAGCAGGATGCACCCGAGGTCGCCGGCGGCGAACGACTCGGCTCGCTGGTCCCGGGCCGGGACGAGCCGGAGCGGCGTCCGGAACCTGAGCCGAGCGGCTCGCGGCTGCAGCGCGAACTGCCCCACGACGATGGTGACCATCCGAATCGCCACTATCGCGTCTACACGCGCGCGCACGACGAGGTCATCGATGCGCACTCGCTCTGCGACGACGCGGAGCTGGCGCGCCTGCGCAGCCAGCTCGACCGCGAGGCGCGGGTGCTGCAGCCCGCGGTGGCGAGACTCGCGATCCGGCTCGAGCGGCTGCTGCTGGCGCGCCAGGCGCGACGCTGGCAGTTCGACCTGGAGGAGGGCGTGCTGGATGCGGCGCGCCTCGCACGTGTCGTCACCGACCCTCTGGCACCCCTCGCGTTCCGCGAGGAAACGCAGGCCGAGTTCAGGGACACGATCGTGAGCGTGCTGCTCGACAACTCGGGCTCGATGCGCGGGCGGCCGATCCTGGTCGCGGCGCTCTGCGCCGACGTGCTCGCGCGGACGCTCGAGCGCTGCGGCGTGAAAGTCGAGATCCTCGGCTTCACGACCCAGGCGTGGAGCGGCGGCCGCTCGCGCGAGGACTGGCTCGCCGCGGGGCGACCGCCCGGCCCGGGACGGCTGAGCGACCTGCGGTACCTCGTGTACAAGCCCGCCGACGTGCCGTATCGACGCGCGCGCCGCAACCTGGGCGTGATGCTGCGGGAGGAGATCCTCAAGGACAACATCGACGGGGAGGCGCTCCTCTGGGCGCACGAGCGCCTGCTGCGCCGGCGCGAGCAGCGACGCATCCTCATGGTCGTCTCGGACGGAGTGCCGCTCGACGAGGCGACGCTGTCGGCGAACCAGGGCGGCTACCTCGAACACCACCTGCGCAACGTCGTCAAGTGGATCGAGAGGCGCTCGGAAGTCGAGCTCGTCGCGATCGGGATCGGACACGACGTGACCGACTTCTACGCGCGTGCCGTGGCGATCCCGGACGTGGAACAATTGGGACATGCGATGATCGAGCAGCTGGCCGGGCTCTTCGCCGAACGGGACGCGCGCCGGGCGTCGTCCGCGGCAGGCACCGGGGCCCGCGCGGGGAACAGACGACGATGACACCGCCGGTTTACCGCGGTTCCTGCCTGTGCGGCGCCACGGCGTTCGAGGTGCACGGACCGTTCTGCGCGCAGTGCGGGTCGACGCTGTTCTGGCAGGCCGACGCGAGCCCGGCCCGCATCTCGATCGCCGCGGGCTGCCTCGACGGTGCGACCGGCCTCAGCACCGAAGGGCACATCTTCTGTGCCCACAAGGGCGATTACTACATGATCCCCGCCGAAGGCTACCGTCGAGACGGGTGGGAGTGACCTTGCGCAACAAGATCGACCTGCGAAAGCTGCCGCCGCTCAACGCCTTGAAGGGATTCGAGGCCACGACGCGGCGTGCGAGCATGCGCGAGGCCGCGGACGAGCTCTGCCTCACGCATCCCGCCGTCAGCTACCAGATCCAGGTGCTGGAGCAGGACCTGGGCGTGCCGCTCTTCTCGCGCAACGGCCGTTCGCTCGTGCCGACGGCGGAAGGCCGGATGCTGTACGGCCACGTGCGCCAGGCGCTCGAGACCCTGGTCGAAGGCGCCGAGAAGGTCCGTCGAACCCGTGCGGAATCGCCGTTGCGCGTCCAGACGTACGTCACGGCATCGATCCGCTGGCTGGCGAAACGGCTGCCCGACTTCATCGCGCGCAACCCGGGCGTGCGATTGCAACTCAGCACCTGCGCGTTCGAGTGGGACTTCGACGAGGCGGCGGCCGACCTCGGGCTCGTCTACTGCGCACAGGCACCGGGACCCGGGTACCACTGGGTGCCGCTCTTCGACTACGAACTCGCGACCGTCTGCAGCCCGGCAATCGCCAACCGGCTGCGGCCCGGCTCGCAGCCGGCGGACCTGCTGGGCCTGCCGCTGATCGAGATCTACAGCGAGCAGCACAACTGGCCGCTCTGGTTCCAGATGGCGCAGGTGCAATACTCGGCGCATCCGCCGATCGTGGTCGACACACTGGCAGTGGCGCTCGAAATCGCCCTCGACGGACGCGGCGTCGCGCTTGCGAACGGACCCTTCATGCACGATGACCTCGCGGCCGGGCGCCTGGTCCATCCCGTCGACCACCGGGTCAAGTGTCCGGGCGGCTGGGGGATCATCTGCCGGGCCGATGCGCGCGAGAACGAACGCGTACGCAAGTTCTCCGACTGGCTCGTCGAGCAGGCGGCTCAACGCACCGGCGCAGCGGCATGAAGTGGTAACCGTGCCGCCGTCGCACGAATACGCGACCGCCAGCGGTCTCGCGCGTCCGGTCGGACTGGTCGCCATGCTGAGCCTGGCGCTGATGATCAACTACATCGACCGCGGCAGCATCGCCACGGCTGCGCCGCTGCTGCAGAAGGAGCTGTCGCTGTCGCCGAGCGAGATCGGCTGGGTGCTCGCGGTCTTCTACTGGGCGTACGCGCCGATGCAGCCCGTCATGGGCTGGCTCGCGGATCGCATCGGACCGGCGACCGTCCTGGGCGCCGGCCTCACTCTCTGGAGCCTCGCCACCACCGCGACGGGACTCGCCGCGGGCCTCGTGTCGCTGGTGGCGTTGCGCGTGCTCATGGGTGTCGGCGAGGCTGTGTGCTATCCGAGTGCGCTCAGCCTGCTGGCCCGCAACGTCGTCCCGACGGAACGGGCGCGCGCAACCGCTGTCATGCTCCGCCAAGCGTAAGCCAGAAGGCTAAGGCAGGGCGAAAAAATAACCTTTACAAATTGGTATTGATGAATGTGGCGGAAAATGCGATGACTTGCGCATGCAATATGCGAAGGTCGAGGCACGGATTCGCCGCAAGTTTCGTTTGGTCGCTGTCGAATTGGACGAGCGGAGACGTAGGCAATGGGCAGCGGCGGAATCGCGCGATGCCGGTTGGGGCGGGGTTTCGTTGGTGGCTCGTGCCACCGGC
>CAVQQX010000175.1:0-7994 GCA_963714645.1 uncultured Gammaproteobacteria bacterium | reverse complement strand
CGTCCAGTCGAGCGGCAGGAAGGAAGTCTCGGTCGCGAACGTCCTGGTTGCGATCTTCAGCGAGAAGCACTCGCACGCGGCCTACCTGCTCGGCCTGCAGGAGGTGTCGCGGCTCGACGTCGTCAACTTCATCTCCCACGGCCTCTCCAAGTCCGAGGATGCGCCGCGGACCGCCGCGGAGGAATCGCCGACGCAGGTCGAGGGCGAGCGCGACGCGGAGGGCGCCTCCGCACTCGAGAAGTACGCGACGAACCTGAACAAGCTGGCACAGGAAGGCCGCATCGATCCGCTGATCGGCCGCCAGCTCGAGATCGAGCGCACGGTCGAGATCCTCTGCCGCCGCCGCAAGAACAACCCCCTCTACGTCGGCGAAGCCGGCGTCGGCAAGACCGCGCTGGTCGAGGGCCTCGCGCGGCTCATCGTCGAGGGCAAGGTGCCCGACGTGCTCGCGGACAGCACCGTCTACTCGCTCGACCTCGGGTCGCTGATCGCGGGCACCAAGTACCGCGGGGACTTCGAGAAGCGGCTGAAGGGCGTGCTGGCCGAGATCAAGAAGCAGCCCGGGGCCATCCTGTTCATCGACGAGATCCACACCGTGATCGGCGCCGGCGCCGCCTCGGGCGGGGTCATGGACGCCTCGAACCTGATCAAGCCCGCGCTCGCGAACGGCGAGCTGCGCTGCATCGGCTCGACGACCTACCAGGAATACCGCGGCATCTTCGAGAAGGACCACGCCCTCACTCGTCGCTTCCAGAAGATCGACGTGATCGAACCCACCGTGGGCGAGACGATCGAGATCCTGCGCGGGTTGCGCGCACGGTTCGAGGACCACCACGGCGTCAAGTACACCGACGAGGCGCTGAAGGCCGCCGCCGAACTCTCTGCGCGCCACATCAACGACCGCCACCTGCCGGACAAGGCGATCGACGTGATCGACGAAGCGGGCGCCCGCCAGCGCTTGCGGCCCGTCGGAGACCGGCCCGACATGGTCTCGGTCGAGCAGATCGAGGACGTGGTCGCGCGCATCGCGCGCATTCCGCCGAAGACCGTCTCGAGCAACGATCGCGACGTGCTCAAGAACCTCGACCGCAACCTGAAGCTCGTGATCTACGGGCAGGATCGGGCGATCGAGACGCTCGCGTCGTCGATCAAGATGGCGCGCTCGGGCCTCGGCGACCAGCGCAAGCCCGTCGGCTCCTTCCTGTTCGCCGGACCGACCGGTGTCGGCAAGACCGAAGTCACGCGCCAGCTCGCGCTCGCCCTCGGCGTCGAGCTGATCCGCTTCGACATGTCCGAATACATGGAACGGCACACGGTCTCGCGGCTGATCGGCGCACCCCCGGGCTACGTCGGATTCGACCAGGGGGGCCTGCTGACCGAGGCGATCACCAAGCACCCGCACTCGGTGCTGCTGCTCGACGAGATCGAGAAGGCGCACCCTGACGTCTTCAACCTGCTGCTGCAGGTCATGGATCACGGCACGCTCACCGACAACAACGGGCGCAAGGCCGACTTCCGCCACGTCGTGATCGTGATGACGACCAATGCGGGCGCCGCGGACATGAGCCGCGCGTCGATCGGTTTCGTCCCGCAGGACCACGCGAGCGACGCGATGGAGGCGATCAAGAAGGTGTTCTCGCCCGAGTTCCGCAACCGCCTCGACGCGGTCGTGCAGTTCGCGCCGCTCGATGAGCTCACGATCAACCGCGTCGTCGACAAGCTGCTGGTCGAGGTCGAGACGCAGCTCGAGACCAAGGGCGTCGCGCTGCACCTCGACGACGAGTCGCGCGCATGGATCGCCAAGCGCGGCTACGACCCCAAGATGGGCGCGCGTCCGATGGCGCGCGTGATCCAGGAATACATCAAGCGCCCGTTGGCCGAAGAGCTGCTGTTCGGTCGGCTGGAGAAGGGCGGACAAGCGTTCGTCTCGGTCGGCGCGGACGGACAGCTCAAGCTCGAGACGCGCAGCACGGACGAGCCGGCCCTGCTCGAGTGAGCAGGGTTCGTCGCGTATCTGCAGGTGCACGCCGCGCGCTAGCGCCCGCGGTAGACGATCCGACCCTTGGCCAGGTCGTATGGGGTCATCTCGACGGTGACGGTGTCGCCGGTCAGGATCCGGATGTAGTTCTTGCGCATCTTGCCGGAGATGTGCGCAGTCACGACGTGCCCGTTCTGCAGCTGCACGCGGAACGTCGTGTTGGGCAGCGTCTCCACCACGCGGCCCTCCATCTGGATTGCGTCTTCCTTCGCCATGCACCCTCGCACCCGGCGCCCCGAGGCCGCGCGAATTCTGCATAAAGGCCTCCGGTAAAGCAATGCGACGTGCCCGCTACGGGTGGGTCCGAAACCCTCAAATCGCGGGGATTGCGCGTTGCAGTCGCGCCACGAACGCATCGCGCGGGAGCAGTCGTGCGCCGAGCGAAAACAGGTGCGGGCTCGCGACCTGGCAGTCGATCAGCTCGACACCGCGTTCCTTGAGCGAGGCCACCAGCCAGTAGAGCGCGACCTTCGATGCGTCGGTCGCGAGGCTGAACATCGATTCGCCGAAGAACACCCGCCCGAGCTCGAGACCGTAGAGTCCGCCCACGAGTCGCTCGCCGAGCCACACCTCGAGCGAGTGCGCAAACCCGAGCCGGTGCAGCTCGACGTACGCCGCGTGCAACTGCGGCGAGATCCACGTGCCCTCGAATGCCCGCGTCCCGCTGTCGGCACACTGGCGGATGACCTCGTCGAAGCGGGTGTCGTGGGTCGTGCGGTAGCCGCGGCTGCGCAGGCTCCGGCGCAGGCTGCGCGAGACCTTGAGCTCGTCCGGGAACAGCACCATGCGCGGATCGGGCGACCACCAGAGGATCGGCTGGCCGGGGGCATACCAGGGAAAGATGCCGCGCCGATACGCCGTGAGGATCCGGGCGGGTTGCAGGTCGCCGCCCGCGCACAGCAGGCCATCCGGATCGGTCAGTGCCGATTCGACCGGCGGGAATGCCTCGGGCGGGTCGTCCGGGCGCAGCCACGCGATCACGGTGGGGCCTGCGGCGTCGGTGCCTGCGACCCGGGCAGTGCGCGCTGGAACGGCAGGCGCCCGCGGGTGGCTTCGATGTAGTCGTCGATGGCCTGCCGTTCGCGATCGAGGTAGCGCCCGACCGCGGAGCGGAATCCCGCGTGCTCGAGCCAGTGGGCAGACGTGGTTCGGGTCGGCTCGAAGCCGCGGGCGATCTTGTGCTCGCCCTGCGTGCCCGGATCGAAACACGCGAGCCCGCGCTCGATGCAGTAGTCGATGCCCTGGTAGTAGCAGGCCTCGAAGTGCAACGAGTCCTCGGCCGCCGCCGCACCCCAGTAGCGCCCGTAGAGCCACCCGCCGCCCTCGAAGAAGATCGAGGCCGCCACGGGACGTCCGGCGCGCTCGGCGAGCTTGACCATCACCGTGCCGGGCAGCGCCCGTGATACGCGCTCGAGGAACTCGACGTTCAGGTAATGCGCGTTACCGTGCTGCAGGAAGGTGCGCTCCGAGAACCCGAAGATCACGTGCCAGAGTTCCGTGTCGATCGTCGCGCCGTCCAACGTGCGGAACCCGATGCCGGCTTCGGCGATCCTGCGTCGCTCGCGGCGTGCCTTCTTGCGCTTGTCGGCGCGAAAGGTCGCGAGGAACTCGTCGAACGTGCCGAAGCCGCGGTTGCGCCAGAGAAAGCGACAGTCGTGGCGGCGCAGGAAGCCGGCGCGCTCGAGCGCCGCCTGGTCGCCGTCCAGCGTGAAGTTGACGTGCGCACCGGACGCGCCGGCCCGTCGCGCGGTTTCCTGCAACAGGCCGGCGACGGCCTCGCGCAGCTCGAGCGACTCGGCGCCAGTGCGGTCCGGGGCCAGCAGCAGCCGCGGCCCGGTTACCGGCGTGAAGGGAATGGCGGCGAGCTGCTTCGGGTAGTACTCGAGGCCGGCCTGCAGGTAGGACTGCGCCCAGCTCCAGTCGAACACGAACTCGCCCCAGGAGTGCGTCTTGAGGTATTGCGGCACCGCGGCCACCAGCCGGTTGCCGCGCGACTCACGCACCACGAGGTGCGCCGGAATCCAGCCCGACTCCTCGCCGACACAGCCGGTCGCCTCGAGCAACTCGAGGAATGCGTGCCTGGTGAACGGGTGACCGGACGCGTCGAGGGCGTCCCACTCGCGGGCGGCGATCTCGGCGATACGACCGACGACGCTTGCTTGCAGGAATGCCTTGCTCAATGGCCTTTGCCGGGATCCAGCGCATCGAGGTACTTGTCGGCGTCGAGCGCCGCCATGCACCCCGTACCCGCGGACGTGACCGCCTGGCGATAGACGTGGTCGGCGACGTCGCCGGCTGCAAACACGCCCGCGACGCTCGTCGCCGTGGCGCCCCCTTCGAGCCCGCTGCGCACGACGATATAGCCGTTCTTCATCTCGAGTTGGCCCGCGAACATGTCGGTGTTCGGCTTGTGGCCGACCGCGACGAAGAGGCCGGCCACGGCGATGTCGCGGGCGGCCGATCCGTCGTTCGGTGCGACCCGCACGCCGGTGACGCCCGTCTCGTCGCCGAGCACGCTGTCGACGGTGTGGTTCCAGACGACGTCCACCGCGCCGGCGCGCTGCCGTGCGAACAGGTGGTCCTGCAGGATCTTCTCGGCGCGCAGCTTGTCGCGGCGGTGGATCAGCGTCACGTGCGAGGCGATGTTCGACATGTAGAGCGCCTCCTCGACCGCGGTGTTGCCGCCGCCCACGACCGCGACGCGCTGGCCGCGGAAAAAAAAGCCGTCGCAGGTTGCACACGCGGAAACGCCACGGCCCTTGAACGCCTGCTCGGATTCGAGCCCGAGGTATTGCGCGCTGGCACCGGTCGCGATGACCAGTGCGTCGCAGGTGTAGTTGCCGTAGTCGCCATTCAGCAGGAACGGGCGACGCGACAGGTCGACGGAACCGATGTGGTCCATCAGGATCTCGGTGTGGAAGCGCTCGGCGTGCCGGCGCATGCGCTCCATCAGGTCAGGGCCGGTGAGGCCGTGCGGATCGCCGGGCCAGTTGTCGACCTCCGTCGTCGTCATGAGCTGGCCACCCTGTTCGAGGCCCGTCAGCAGCAGCGGACTGCGATTGGCGCGCGCCGCGTAGACCGCCGCCGCGTATCCGGCAGGGCCGGAGCCGAGGATGATCAGGCGGGAGTGACGGGTGGCGGTCATGTAGAATTCCCCGAGTCTCGCAGCGCTCGCGGCGCCACCGAAGGCGCGGCATGGTAAGCAATGGCCGGGGCTTGAGAAAGCACCGTGGATGCTGGCCTCATGCGCGAACCGTAAAGCACGGCTGGCATCCGATGCCGACAAGCTGTAGCCTTATGTAAACCAAAGGGTTACGCGTAACTCTTGATCTTCCAGGTGATCCCGATTGGCCAAGGCTGAAGCGAAACGCCTCGACGGCGGTGTGCATGCGGCGAACGTCGCCCGTGGATTGCGCGAGAGCGCGCTGTGGATCTTCGGCGCGCTGGCGCTGATCCTGTTCGCGGCTCTCGTCAGTTACGACCGTGCCGACCCTGCGTTCTCGTCGACGGGCCAGCCGGGGCCGGTCACCAACCTGATCGGGCCGTTCGGGGCCTGGCTTTCCGACCTGTTCTTCGTGCTGTTCGGTGCCCCGGCCTACCTGTTCCCGATCATGCTCGGCATCGCCGGGTACCGGCTGTTCCAGGACCGCGACAGCCGCGCGCCGATGGACCGGCGCTCGGCCTCGTTCCGCGGCCTGGGATTCTTCCTCGCGCTCGCGAGCAGCTGTGCGCTCGCGACGCTGCATTTCGCCGGCGCCGGCTTCCCGAACACCGCGGGCGGCATCGTCGGCAGCCTGCTCGGCGAGGGCCTCGCGCACTCGATGAGCTTCCTCGGGGCGACGCTGCTGCTGCTCGCGGTCTGGCTCGGCTCCGTCTCGCTCGCGACCGGCATCTCGTGGCTCGACGTGATGGATCGCATCGGCGCAGCAGTGCTGCGCGGCGTCTCGCTGGGGCGCGAGCGGCTCTCCGAACGCCGCGACCAGAACATCGGCAAGGAAGTGAAGCAGGCGCGCGAAGTGGTCGTGCGCGAGGAGCAGAAGAAAGTCGCCGAGCGCAAGCCGCCGAAGATCGAGGCGCCGGCGCCGAAGGTCGAGAAGAGCGAGCGCGTCGAGAAGGAGAAGCAGGTGCCGCTGTTCGAGCGGGCCGGTGCGTCTGCGCTGCCGGCGCTCTCGCTGCTCGACGACCCCCCGCCGCGGCAGGGTGGCTACTCGGCCGAGGCGCTCGAGGCGATGTCGCGCCTCGTCGAGCTGAAGCTGCGCGACTTCGGGGTCGAGGCAGAGGTGGTCGAGGTGCACCCCGGCCCCGTGATCACACGGTTCGAGCTGCGCCCGGCGCCCGGCGTCAAGGTGGCGCAGATCTCGAACCTCGCGAAGGACCTCGCGCGCTCGCTCTCGGCGATCAGCGTGCGCGTCGTCGAGATCATCCCGGGCAAGTCGACGATGGGCCTCGAGATCCCGAACGAGTCGCGCGAGATGGTGACGCTCGGCGAGATCATCAAGTCGAAGGCCTACGACGAGCTGGCCTCGCCGCTCGCGCTCGTGCTCGGCAAGGACATCGGCGGCAACCCGGTCGTCGCGGACCTCTCGCGCATGCCGCACCTGCTCGTGGGCGGCACCACCGGGTCCGGCAAGTCGACGGCGGTCAACGCGATGGTGCTGTCGCTGCTCTACAAGAGCACGCCGGACCACGTGCGGCTGATCATGATCGACCCGAAGATGCTCGAGCTCTCGGTCTACGAGGGCATCCCGCACCTGCTCGCGCCGGTCGTCACCGACATGAAGCAGGCGGCGAACGCGCTGCGCTGGTGTGTCGCGGAGATGGAGCGACGCTACCAGCTGATGGCGAGTGCAGGCGTGCGCAACCTCGCGGGCTTCAACCGCAAGGTCAAGGAGGCCGCCGACGAAGGCCGCCCGCTCAAGGACCCGATCGAGATGAAGCGGCTGCCGCCGGGCGGCGATCCCGCGACCGTGCCCGACCTCGAGCCGCTGCCGAACATCGTCGTGATCGTCGACGAGCTCGCCGACATGATGATGATCGTCGGCAAGAAGGTGGAGGAGCTGATCGCGCGGCTCGCGCAGAAGGCGCGCGCCTCGGGCATACACCTGATCCTCGCGACGCAGCGCCCGTCGGTCGACGTGATCACGGGCCTGATCAAGGCGAACATCCCGACGCGTATCGCGTTCCAGGTCTCCGCCAAGCCAACTGCTGGACCTCTTCGGCGACCAGGCGGTGGCCAACAGCGTGGTGCTGCGCGGCATCGGCGGGTTCGGGCCCAGCCATCAGGTGCGCACCGACCGGTCCCTGTCGATGTCGGAGGATCTGCCGGTGACGCTGGTGGCGGTGGACACCGCCCAACGCATCGCGGCCCTGGCCGGCCCGGTGGTGGACAGGACCGCGCGCGGGATCGTCACGCTGGAGCGGGCCCGCCGCGCGGAGGCCACCCCGTCGGGTTCCGGGAGTGCCAAGCTGACGCTGTACATCGGCCGCCGGACCCGGATCGGTGGCCGTCCCGCCCATCGGGAGATCTGTGCGTTGCTGCGCCGGCTCGGATTCGCCGGTGCCGCAGTGTTTCTCGGGGTGGACGGCACCGAGCAGGGCGCCAGGCGGCGGGCCCGGTTCTTCAGCGCCAATACCGCGGTGCCGGTGATGATCGTGGCGCCCGGAGCCGACGAGCAGGTGGCGGCGGCGGTACCGCGCCTGCGTGAGCTGCTGCCGGCGGCGATGATGACGGTCGAGCGGATCCAGATCTGCAAACGCGATGGTCGGCTGTTGGTCCGCCCCGCCGCGCTGCCCGCCACCGACGGGGCCGGTACACCGCTGTGGCAGAAACTGACCATCTACACCTCCGAGGCCACCCGGCACGACGGCATCCCCATCCATCGCGGCATCATCGATGTCCTGCGCGCCCAACGGGCGGCTCGCGGGGTCACCGCGCTCCGCGGGATCTGGGGCTTCC
>CAVQQX010000174.1:0-8852 GCA_963714645.1 uncultured Gammaproteobacteria bacterium | reverse complement strand
AACACGTCGCTCGGTCGCGTCGCGTTGCCGGTCGGGCAGGGTCCCGTGCAGCGCATGCGCTCGGGCCCGCAACCAGGGCGCAGCCTGCGCCTCGTGCTCGACCTGGACTCGGGCTATGTGCCGCACGCCTTCACCGTCGGGCCCGAGGGCACGTCCGGATATCGTCTGGTCGTCGAGTTGCCCGGGAAGTCGCCGCCGGCCGCCGTTGCTGCGAGCCCGCCGCCCGCCGTGGCGGCGCCCGCGGGCACGCCGGTCGTGCAGGATCCGCCTGCCCCCGCCGTGAAATCGGCCATCGCCACCGCGCGCGGACGCGACCTCGTGATCGCGATCGACGCCGGACACGGCGGCCAGGACCCCGGCGCCATCGGCCGCGGCGGCACGCGCGAGAAGGACGTGACACTCGCGATCGCCCGCAAGCTGGCCGCGGCGATCGACGCCGAGGACGGCATGCGCGCGGAGCTGATCCGCGACGGCGATGCGTTCATCACGCTGGCCGGTCGCACGCGCAAGGCGCGCAAGCTCGGCGCCGACATGTTCGTTTCGATCCATGCAGACTCGGTGCTCAACCGCGACGTCCGCGGATCATCCGTGTACGTGCTCTCGCTGCGCGGGGCGAGCGACGAGGCGGCACGCTGGCTCGCCGAATCGGAGAACGCGGCCGACCTGAAGGGCGGGGTGACGCTCGACCCGAACGACGACGTGCTCGCGTCGGTCCTGCTCGACGTGACACAGAAGGAAGCGATCAGCGACAGCGTCGAGGCGGCCGAAAGCGTCCTGGGTGCGCTGCGCGGCGTCGGCGAAGTGCATCGGCCGCGCGTGCAGCATGCCGGTTTCGTCGTGCTCAAGTCGCCGGACATCCCATCGATGCTGGTCGAAACGGCCTTCATCTCGAACGCTGCCGACGAACGCCGTCTGCGCAATGGCGGGCACCAGACGCGAATCGCGACCGCCATCCGCTCGGGCGTACGCAATTACTGGCAGGAGAATCCGCCGCCGGGCAGCAAGCTCGCGGCGTTGATGGCCGAGCGCCGCCTGAGCGCCGCCAGTCCGGCACAGCCCGTCCTCGGGCGCTGACCCGCGCCGCTTTGTTATGCTCGCGCCCCCGGCGCGAGCCGCTGCATCCCGCCCGCCCATGCCCATCCGGGTCCTTCCCGACCAGCTCGTGCACCAGATCGCCGCCGGCGAGGTCGTGGAGCGCCCGGCTTCGGTGGTCAAGGAGCTGGTCGAGAACAGTCTCGATGCCGGGGCCACTGCGATCGAGATCGAGGTCGAGAAGGGCGGCGCGGAACTCTGCCGGGTTCGCGACGACGGCGCCGGCATCGTCGCCGGGGAACTGCTGCTCGCCCTCACACGCCACGCGACCAGCAAGATCGCCCGCGTCGACGATCTCGAGGCCGTGCGCACGCTCGGTTTCCGCGGCGAGGCCCTGCCGAGCATCGCCTCGGTCTCGCGCATGAGGATGATTTCACGACCGGCCGACGCGGCCGTCGCGCATCTGGTGTCCGCCCTGGACGGCGTGTTGACCGGCCCCGCGCCGCATCCGCACCCGGCTGGCACGACGGTCGAGGTCCGCGACCTGTTCTTCAACGTCCCGGCCCGGCGCAAGTTCCTGCGTTCCGAACGCACCGAGCTCGCGCAGGTCGAGCGGCTGGTCGAGCGGCTCGCGCTCAGCCGGTTCGACGTGGGCTTCCGGCTCGCGTCGGCGCGCAAGCTGCTGGCCGATCACGCACCCGCCACGACGGAGCGCGCTCGTGACGCGCGTGTCGCTGCGGTCCTCGGCGACGAATTCGTCGCGAACGCGATGAAGCTCGGGCACGCGGGCCTCGGGCTGCAGTTGAGCGGCTGGTTCTGCCTGCCGACCTATGCCCGCAGCCAGGCCGACCAGCAGCACTTCTTCCTGAACGGCCGTCCGCTGCGCGACAAGCTCGTGGCGAGCGCCGTGCGCCTCGCCTATCGCGACGTGCTGTTCCACGGTCGTCACCCGGCTTACGTGCTCTTCCTCGAAATGGACCCGGCGCGGGTCGACGTGAACGCACACCCGCAGAAGCTCGAGGTGCGGTTTCGCGAACCGGGGCTCGTGCACGACTTCCTGTTCCACACCCTCGAGCGGGCACTCGCGGAGTCCCGGCCCCGCCACGCGGCGGCCGAGGTCATGCCCGCCGCACGGGCGCAGTGGTGGGGCGGGACGGCAGCCGGGCAGGGCGACCCGGCGAGGTCCTCGCACCGGTTCGATTTCGGCGGCGCCGTGCGCGCCGGCACGGTGTCCGAGTCGTTCAGCGCCGGCCGCAGCGGCGGCGTGACCGCGACCGAACTGTATCGGGCGCTCGACGCGGTGCGTGACGACGGACTCCCGGACCACGGCGCCACGAGCCCGCCGGACGAGCACCCGCTCGGATACGCGATCGCGCAGCTCCATGGCGTGTACATCCTCGCGCAGGCGCGCGGCGGGCTGGTGCTGGTCGACATGCACGCCGCGCACGAGCGGACCACGTACGAGCGGCTCAAGGCGGCCATGTCGGCGGCGCGGATGCCGGCGCAACCGCTGCTCGTGCCGGTCGTGGTCGATGTGAGCGCCGCGGATGCGGACGAGGCAGAGCGGCACCACGAACTGTTCGCGAACCTCGGGCTCGAGGTGCATCGCAGCGCTCCGACCCAGCTGCTGGTCCGTTCGACGCCCGCGCTGTTGCCGAACCTCGATCCCGCGACGCTCGTGCAGGACATGTTGGCGGACCTTCGCGAGCTGGGGCCCGCGGCTGCAGCGGCGGCGTTCGACCACGCCCTCGGCACGATGGCGTGTCACCAGGCGGTGCGCGCCAATCGTCGCCTGACGCTGCCCGAGATGGATGCGCTGCTGCGCGAGATGGAGCGGACCTCGCGCAGCGACCAGTGCGTGCACGGGCGACCGACCTGGTCGTTCGTCGGCATGGACGAACTCGACCGGTTGTTCCTGCGCGGGCGATGACAGCACGGGCACGAGGGCCGTGACGATGACGCAGGTCGATGCCGTGTGCCTCATGGGGCCGACGTGCACGGGCAAGACGGCGCTCGCGCTGCAGCTCGCGGCGCGGTTCCCGCTCGAGGTCGTGAGCGTGGATTCCGCGCTGGTCTACCGCGGCATGGACATCGGCACGTCGAAGCCGTCGGCGGCCGAGCGCGGCGGCGTCACGCATCACCTCATCGACGTCTGCGACCCGTGCGAGCCTTACTCCGCGGGACGGTTCCAGCGCGACGCGCTCGAGTGCATCGCGACGATCCGGGCACGCGGCAAGATTCCGCTGCTGGTCGGCGGCACCATGCTCTACTTCAGGGCGCTGACGCACGGGCTCGCGCCGCTGCCCGCGGCCGACGCCGCAACCCGGGCCGCGATCGACGCCGAGGCCCGCGCGCAGGGCTGGCCGGCAATGCACGCGCGGCTTGCGGCGGTCGATCCCGTCGCCGCGGGACGGATCCGGCCGAACGACGCGCAGCGGATCCAGCGCGCGCTCGAGGTCTGGCAGCTGACCGGTGAACCGCTCACCGGGCTGCAGCGTGGCGCGGCGCCGCCTGCCCTGCGGTTCGCGCGGTTCGCGCTGCTGCCGTGCGATCGCGCGACGCTGAATGCGCGCATCGATTCGCGTTTCGATGCGATGCTGGCCGCCGGCTTCGTCGATGAGGTGCGCGCGTTGCACGCCCGGGGCGACCTCGCCGCGGACTTGCCGGGCCTGCGCGCGGTGGGTTACCGCCAGCTCTGGCAGTACCTGCAGGGCGAGCTCACGCTCGAGCGGGCCGAGGCCCTGGCGCGGCAGGCGACCCGCCAGCTGGCCAAGCGCCAGCTCACCTGGCTGCAGGCCGACCCGGACATAAGCTGGATACGATCGCTTGAAGGCCGGGAACTCGTCCCGATATCCGACGCTCTGAAGGGTGCATCCGGAAAAATGGGCTCCCGGGCCCTGTGTTAGAATCGTCCTGTTCTTGCTGGGACCAGGGATCATCCTCAGCGGACCGTTTTTACGGAAGATGCCGGCGCAGGAACGACGACGACCGAGAATAAAAGGAGATTCCAGCAATGGCCAAGGGCCAGTCCCTCCAGGATCCGTTCCTGAACGCGCTGCGCAAGGAGCGCATTCCCGTCTCGATCTATCTCGTCAACGGCATCAAGCTGCAGGGCCAGATCGATTCCTTCGACCAGTTCGTGGTGCTGCTGCGCAACAGCGTGAGCCAGATGGTCTACAAGCACGCGATCTCCACGGTCGTGCCTGCGCGCAACGTCCGCCTGCCCGCAGGCGACGACGACATGGCACCCGTCGAGGACGCGCCCGCAAGCTGAGCACGCGGCCGCGAGGGCAGGAATTTCATTGTTCGAAAGGCCGGGTAGCGGCGAACGCGCGATCCTCGTCTGCGTCGGGCTGGGCAACGCGCCCGAGCCGGATCGCGTCGAGGAGTTCCAGGCGCTGGCGCGGTCGGCCGGCGCGATCCTGCTCGAAACGATCGTCGCCACGCGCAAGTCCGCGGATCCCCGCTTCCTGGTCGGTTCGGGCAAGGTCGCCGAGATCCGCACGCGCGTCGTCAGCCACGGCGCCGATCTCGTCGTCGTCGACGGCAGGTTGAGCCCGAGCCAGGAACGCAACCTCGAAAAGGAACTCGAGTGCCGGGTGCTCGATCGCAGCGGCCTGATCCTCGATATCTTCGCGCAGCGTGCACGGACGTTCGAGGGCAAGCTGCAGGTCGAGCTCGCACAGCTGCAGCACATGTCCACGCGGCTCGTGCGGGGCTGGACCCACCTCGAGCGCCAGCGCGGCGGCAGCATCGGCCTGCGCGGCCCGGGCGAGACCCAGCTCGAGAGCGACCGCCGCCTGATCGCGCGCCGGATCGAGGCGCTGAACGACCGGCTCGACAAGGTACTGGTGCAGCGGGAGACCACGCGCCAGGAACGCCGGCGTGCCGCAGTGCCGACGATCGCGCTCGTGGGATATACCAACGCCGGCAAATCCACGCTGTTCAATCGCCTGACGCGCGCGGGAGCGTACACGGCCGATCAGCTCTTCGCGACACTCGACCCGACCGTGCGCCGCCTGCGGCTCGCACCGGGTCTCGAGACGGCGCTCGCCGACACCGTAGGGTTCGTGCGCGACCTGCCGCACGAGCTCGTCGCTGCGTTCCGCTCCACGCTGCAGGAAGCACGCGAGGCCGACCTGCTGCTGCACGTGATCGACGCGGCCGACCCGGAACGCAACGACCGCATCGCACAGGTCAACGAAGTGCTGGAGTCGATCGGCGCACTCGACGTGCCGCAGATCGCCGTCTACAACAAGATCGATCGCACCGGGGAGGCCGCGAGGGCTGAGACCGGCGAGAACGGCACGATCGACCGCGTGTGGTTGTCCGCGCACAGCGGGGCCGGCGTCGAGCGCCTGCTGCAGGCGCTGCACGAGCGCCTGGGCGCCGACCTGGTCCACTGCGTGCTCCACCTGCCCCCTGCAGCCGGGCGCGCGCGCGCGCGCCTGTTCGAGGCCGGGGCCGTCATGGGCCACCGTGCGCTCGAGGACGGCATGCTCGAGGTCGAGGTCAGCCTGAGACGCCAGGACCTCGAGCGAATCTGCCGCGAGGACGGCATCGAAGTGCCCGCCACGTGCGCGCCTTGTGCCGGCCCGGGCCGGTTCCTACAATCGAGCGACTCGCAGCCGGCGCGGGGCGCCGCGTGACGGGCGTCGTGCCCGGCCGTCCCCGTCGCACCGATCCGCACCCGAACCCGACTTCATCCGGAGCATCTGTACCCATGGCCTGGAACGACCCGGGCAGGAATCGCAATCCCTGGGGGAATCGTCCCGACAAGGGTACGGGCGACCTCGACGAGGCGCTGCGCAACCTGCAGAAGAAATTGACGCAGATGTTCGGTGGCGGCGGGAGCGGGAGCGGCAGCGGCAGCGGCGACGGGAGCGGTGGCGCAGGGCCGGGCGGGCGTGCATTGCGCGGCTTCGGCATCGGTACCGTCGTGCTCGTCCTGCTCGGAATCTGGGCGCTGACGGGCACCTACGCGGTCGACCAGGCCGAGCGCGCGGTCGTGACGCGATTCGGGCAATACGTGGCGACGGCGCAACCCGGGCTCAACTGGCACATCCCGTGGCCGGTCGAGTCGCGACAGATCGTGAACGTCGAATCGATCGAGGGCGTGCAGGAGCAGACGCGCATGCTCACGTCCGACGAGAACCTCGTGGACATCAACATCGCAGTGCAGTACCGGCGCGCCGACCCCGTGGCGTACGCGTTCAGCGTGCGCGATCCCGACCAGACGCTCAAGGAAGTCGCCGAGAGCGCGATCCGCGAGATCGTGGGTCGCAGCCGCCTCGATTTCGTGCTCGAGGAAGGCCGGCAGGAAATCACCGGACGGACGAAGGAGCTGATCCAGCGCACGCTCGACTCGTACAGGACCGGCGTCGAGGTCACCACGGTGAACCTGCAGGGCGTCAACGTCCCCGAGCAGGTGCAGAGCTCGCAACGCGACGCGATCAAGGCACGTGAGGACAAGGAACGCCTCGGCCTCGAGGCGCAGGCGTACGCGAACGACATCCTGCCCAAGGCGCGCGGTTCCGCGGCACGCCAGTCCGAGGACGCCAACGCCTACAAGGCGCGCATCGTCGCCGACGCGGAAGGCGAGGCCTCGCGTTTCTCGCAGCTGCTCGCGAGCTTCGAGCGCTCGCCCGCCGTGACCCGCAAGCGCCTCTACTACGAGACGATGGAAGACGTGCTGGGCAACACCAACAAGGTGATCGTCGACACCGCGGGCACGGGCAACATGATCTACCTGCCGCTGGACAAGCTCACCGAAGGACGTGCGCGCACGTTGACGCTCGACGAGCAGCGCCAGGTGCCCGCGACGGTGCCGCCGCGCGAGACGGCCGTCGCTCCGGACGCGCCGGCCGCGACGGTCGATGCGCGGCGGGAACGGGGGACACGCTGATGTCGGGCCGTGGTTACCTGCCGCTGATCCTGCTCGGCGCGATCGTGCTGGTCCTGTCGATGGCCGCCTTCACGGTCCGCGAGACGGAGCTCGCGATCAAGTTCCAGTTCCGGGAGATCGTGCAGGCCGACTACAAGCCCGGTTTGCATTTCCTGCTGCCGTTCGTCAACAACGTCGTGAAGTTCGACAAGCGGATCCTGACCGAGGACTACCCCGCCGAGCAGTTCCTGACCAGCGAGGGCAAGATCCTGCGCATCAACTTCTTCGTGAAGTGGCGCATCAGCGACGTCTCGCGCTTCTACATCTCCACGGCGGGCGGCAGCGAGGAGGTCGCGAACCGCCGCCTCGGCGAAATCGTCAAGGACGGCATCAAGAGCGTGATCGCTCGCCGCACGATCCAGCAGGTCGTTGCCGCGGACCGCAGCGAGTTTCTCGGCGAGGTGCTCAAGATCGCGGGCGTCAACGTCAACAACCTCGGGATCGCGCTCGTCGACGTCCGCGTCAAGAACATCGAGCTGCCGGAGGAAGTGAGCGAGTCGGTCTTCAACCGCATGCGCCAGGACTTCGCGCGCCAGGCGGCGCAGTTGCGAGCCGAGGGCTCGGCGGTGTCGGAGCGCACGCGGGCGGAGGCCGATCGCCAGCGCACCGAGATCCTCGCGGACGCCTACCGCGACGCGGAGATCCTCAAGGGCGAGGGCGATGCGACGGCAGCCGACATCTATTCCAAGGCGTACGGGCGCAACCCGGAGTTCTACGCGTTCTACCGCGGCCTGCAGGCCTACCGGCGGTCGCTCGGCAAGCAGGGCGACGTGCTCGTGATCGCGCCCGAGGGCGAGTTCTTCAAGTACCTCAAGGACTCCGGGCACTGAGCCCGACGCACACCCGCCGAGGGCCGCGATGGACTGGAAAGACCTCGGGGCGGCCGTCGCCCTGTACCTCGTGCTGGAAGGCATCGTGCCGTTCCTGAATCCGGCCGGGGCAAAACGGACGCTCGCAGTGCTGTCGCAGTTCGAGGAGCGCACGTTGCGCCGGATCGGCCTCGGCAGCATGATTGCGGGCTGCGTCGTCCTGTTCCTGATCCGCGGCGGGCCCTGAAAGCGCCCTCCGCCCGGTCATCAGCCAACCCTCACCGAACACTTCCGCCATGGCCAGGAACCTCGTCGTCATCGGCGCCCAATGGGGCGACGAAGGCAAGGGCAAGATCGTCGACCTGCTCACCGAGCGGGTCGGTGCAGTCGTCCGCTTCCAGGGCGGGCACAACGCCGGACACACGCTCGTGATCGACGGCGCGAAGACCGTGCTGTCGCTGATTCCCTCGGGAATCCTGCACGAGGACGTCCAGTGCCTGATCGGCAACGGCGTCGTCGTGTCGCTCGACGCCCTGTTCCGCGAGGCGGACATGCTGTCGCAGCGCGGCATCGCCGTGTACGAGCGGCTGCGCGTCAGCCCGAACTGTGCACTGATCCTGCCGTCGCACGCCGCGCTCGACCGTGCGCGGGAGCGCGCCCAGGGGGCGAATGCGATCGGCACCACCGGGCGCGGCATCGGCCCCGCCTACGAGGACAAGGTGGCCCGCCGTGCCGTGCGGCTCGCCGACCTGCTGCAGCGCGACCGGCTCGCGGCGCGCCTCGGCGAGATCCTCGACTATCACAATTTCGTGCTGAGCCGGTATTTCAGCGCGGAGACCGTCGATTTCCAGCGCACGCTCGACGACCTCATGGCCCACGTCGAACGCGTCGAGCCGTTGCTCTGCGACGTGAGCGTGCGGTTGCGCGAGCACATGCGCCGCGGTGCGAACGTCATGTTCGAGGGCGCGCAGGGCGCGCTGCTCGACGTCGACGTCGGCACGTACCCGTTCGTGACCTCGTCGAACACGATCGCAGGCGAAGCCGCGGTCGGCACCGGGCTCGGGCCG
>CAVQQX010000173.1:0-9004 GCA_963714645.1 uncultured Gammaproteobacteria bacterium | reverse complement strand
TGTCCTCTACTGGTTCAGTTCGTCTTGCTGGCCGCGGCCGCTGCGAGCAGGCCCGCCCCGAGCAGCGCGAACCGCACGTTCCTGCTCGCCGGCCATCGCGCCGGTGATCCGTCGCGCCGCCGGGCCACGACGCGGGGGAAACTCACTTGCGCGAGGCGCGCTTGAAGGTGGCCGTCACCGTCCGGTCGACCGACATCGTGACCGTGCATGTGCTCGCGGTGCCCGTGCAGGCGCCGCTCCACGCTGCGAACGCGTTCCGTGTGGACGCCGTGGCGGTCAGCGTGACCGACGTGGACGCCCCGGTGTAGTCCTGGGTGCAGGACGAGGTGCAGGTCCTCGATGGCGTGCTCAAGCGCACGGACCCACCGCCTCCGAGGTTCACCGTCAACCGGTGGGTCGGCTGCACGACGGTGACGTTGGCCGAGCCGCTGCCCGCCTTGGCGGAGGTCGTGCTGGTCGACCGGACACTCACCGCGTAGGTGCCGAGCGGGTACGACGACGGGACGTTCGCCCTGAACGTCGTCGATGCCTGCGCGCCGGGCACGAGGCTCAACGCCGTGCTGCCGAAACTCGACGTCCAGCCGCTCGGCGTCGTGGCCGCCAGGTTGAAGGTCTCGCTCGGGCAGCCGGTGCTGCTGTTATTCCTGACGGTCACCGTGAACTGCGCCGCGGCGCCGTATTCACTCGAGACCGCGGCAGGCGCGGCGGTCACCGTCGGCGCCGCAGTCGTGCAGGTCACGCCGGCATAGTTGACCGTCACCGTCGTGGCCGTGGCAGACACGGCGTTGACGGTGAGACGCAGGTTGCTGTACGGGTCGGTCCAGGTCGAGCCCGCGGGGAGGGCAGCATCGGTGAAGCCCGAGGCGCTGCCCGGCGTGAAGTCGAGCAGGTGGCTGTTCTCGCCGGTGGCGGAGTCCTGGTAGTGGATCAGGGCGCCCCCGAACAGCGACGAGTTGAGCGTGGAGCTGTAAATCCCGGTGTTTTGCCGGCTCTCGAGCCAGAGCCACGCGTCGTTGCCGGTCCCGCGACGGATCTTGAGCGCCTTCATCGTGCCGCCGAGGGCTTCGTAGTTCGAGATGACGTAGGTCCCGGCGAGTTCGACCGTGCGGTAGTTCGTGCCGCTCGCGAGCCAGCCGAGCTGGTTCGCCGCGTGCGAAGCCGAGTAGAAGCCCAGATTGAACTTCCCCATGCTGGAGTGCAGGTCACCGTATTCCGTGAGCGTGCCCGCCGCGCCTGGCGCTCCGAGCGCCACGGTGCCGAAGCCGCGGCTCTGGCTGTGGCGGAGGCCCAGGTTGTGGCCGAACTCGTGCGTCGTGAGCTTCACGCCATCGGCGCGGGTCGTCATGGCATCGCCCCGCTCCCACGCGACCGACGCGGTGAAAGGTCCGTCGCCGGCCGTGCTCAGGCTGCGGCAGCCGATGTTGGCGGTACCCGACCAGGTGCATGCGCCGTTCTTGGGCATGACGATCTGGATGCGGGAGTAGCGTCGGAAGTCGACCTGGCCGTCGAACGCCTTCAGGACGGCGTCCTGCACGCCGTAGTTGTCGCAGACACCCCCCGCATCGAAGTTGCTTGACAGCGTCACCGGGCCCACGACGGTCGTGTTGGCGGGATCCACCCAGGTCCTGCCGTCGGAGTTCTTGCGCCAGAAGTCGTCGACGGACCAGTCGGGCGTGTACTGCGCTCCGCCGCCCGCATTGCCGAGGATCACGCCGCGGAAATACGAGGCGGTCATCGGCGCGGGCAGGGTGTAGCCCGGCAAATTCACCAGCGCGGTCAGCACCGACTGCGGACCCGTAGGGGTGCAGGTCGCGCCGGTCCCGGTCGTCGCCGTCGTCGATCCGTCGAGCGCGGAATCGAACAGCTCGGTTGCCTCGACCGCGAGGCGGCGACCCGCGCGCACGCCCCGCAGCGCGACCTCGAGGCCGCTCCTGAGGCCGGGGGGAACGTGACCGGCGAACGTCACTTCGAGCACGTCGCTGCCGCGATGCAGGCGAAAGAAGTCGCGATGACTCGTCATCGTCGCGTCGTCTTCGACGCGGTACTCGAATTCGCCTGCCCAGCGGCCACGAGTCTCGAGCTGGGCCCTGGAGTCGGGAAACGAGCGGCCGACCTGGTCGAGGACCGGCTGCGGGAACGCGAGCGCGGTCGCCTGGGCGGCCTCGGTCGCCATCAGTTCCTGCAGCGCCGCGGCGCGCGCGGCGAGCACGTCCTGCATCCGGCGGCGAACGTCCTGTTCCCGGGCCCGGGTCCCCGCCTGGCCGAGTTCGGCCTGCAACCGCAGGGCCCGTCCATTCAGGTCGCGGAGCTGGTCAGGCGTGGCGGCGGTGGCGGCAGCGGCTGCCAAAAGTGCTAGAAATGCGACGGCGCGGCGCCTGGTGCGTGGCGGACGGCGACGAGCGATGTGTGCTTGCATAGCGTTCCCAGTGGCCAGGCGGTTGCCCTCGGGTCGGCGAGGCCGCGGGCCCGGCGCAGCCGCGGGCCCGGCGCAGCCGCGGGCCACGGTCGTCTCCGGGCGAAACATGCAGCCTCAACCCCAGGACGGGGCTGGTGTCCCGGCGGTGTCCGGTTTGCCCTTGGAGCCCGATTCTGCAAGCGCACCCCGCCGTAGCAGAGGCACTGCGTGACAGATCGCCAGCGACCCGTGCGGAACGGCGCCCCTGGGGCGTCGGACCGCGAGTGCGGCCACGTTAGAGACTGCGGGGCCGAACCGCCATAAGGGATCTGTCGCCGATGACCGACAGAGCGGCGGCCATGCTCGCGGATCGGCCACAAGACTCTGACATCTGTCGCGATTCGCCTATGCTTGCCCCATGCCCCGAACACGTTTTTTCATCGGTGCCTCGCTCATGGTCGCGGTGATGGCCTTCGTTCCGGGCCCGGCGCCCGCCGACGATTCGATGCGCTGCGGCAGCCGGCTCGTGGGCGAGGGCGACGGCAAGGACAAGGTCCGGGCGCTCTGTGGCGACCCGACGGCCGTCAGCCTGCACGGTTACGTGCGCCGGGCGCCGCGCTACGAGTATGGCTTCGGCTACCACCGCTACGAGTACTACGGGCCGGGATTCGAGGACCTGCCGGTCGAGGTGTGGACCTACAACTTCGGGTCGCACAAGCTGCTGCGTAAGCTGCGGTTCGTCGGCGACGCGCTCGACGAGATCGAGACCGCCGGCTACGGTTACTGAGCCTCTCGCCGGGCGCACCAAAGAAAAACGCCCCCTGAGGGGCGTCTTCCCGTCCGTCGACGCCGTCACGCCGTCACGCCGGCGCGCGTCACGAACCGCTCCCACCCCCAGCCAACCTGCCCGTCACCACATCGCGACGTCCCGCGCCTCGGTGTAGCGCGAATTGCCGCGCGAGTTGAACGCGCGCACCCGGTAGTAGTAGCGCGTCGCGGCGGACGCATCGTTGTCGACGTAGCTCGTCGCGTCCGGCCCGAGCGTCGCGACCTGCGCGAAGTCGATGCCGTTGCTCGAGCGCTCGACCTTGAAGCCGGCCTCGTTGGCGCTCGCGTCGAACCAGTGCAGCACGACCGTGCCCGGCGCGCTCGTCCACGCCGAGAGGTGCTGTGGCGTGCGCGCAGGGCTCAGGCCCGCGGGCGTGCGGAACGCCGCGACGGTGTCCGCGCTGTTGTTCATCGAGCGCACGTTGTCCGCGGCATCGTCGGGGTCGGTCTCGTAGGCGATGCCCATCGGCTGCCCCTGGAACGTCAGCGACGGGCTCGAGAAGCGCGAGACGCGCGCCACGCCCTGGCATGCGTACGCCATGACCGTGCGGAAACCCGTGCCGTCCGTCGCGCACCGCCGATAGCCGTACGAGTAACCGAACGCGCCGGTGTTCGTGGTGCTGTCGCGATCGTGCATGTTGCCCTGGTTGTGGCCGATCTCGTGCGCGAGCGACTGGTTGCTCAGGCAGCCGCCGTTGACGACGTTGAAGGCCGTCGAAGCGGCGGAGGAACTTTCGCCGTGCATCGACCAGGCGATGCCGCACGAATCCGAGTCCTCCGCGATCATCGTCACGATGTCGGCGCCGAGCCGGTCGCGCAGCGCGTGCACGAACTCGAGCTTGCCGTCGTCGCGTCGCTGCAGGTCCTTGAGCGAGGCCTTCATGTTGCCCGACTCGTCGTACTGCGCTTCCTGCAGCCCGACGAGGTCGAGCGAAATCGCGATGCCGCTGTTGCGGTAGGCCTGGTTGGCCGCCTGCACGGCGTTCTGGATCATGCTCTCGAGCGTGGCCTGGCCGTACCGGCGGCGCGACGCCGGCGTGTACACGACGAGCAGGTCCTGCACGTAACCGCCGGCGAGCATCTCGGGCGTCGCGTCGCTCGAGCCGTAGTCGACCGGCGCGGTCATCGCAGCCGTCGCCTGGCGCCCCGCGAGCAGCGGCTCGCTCGTGGGCAGGCGCGTATCGTCGAAGCGGTACATCACGAGCTGGCGACCGCCGCGCGCGGGCACGATCTCCCAGAGTTCCGTGCCGTACGCGAGGAAACCGGTCGTGGTGCCGCGATAGGTGCCGAGCACCACGAGGCTGCCGGGCTGGTCCTCGAACGTGCCGACCCAGGTCTTGAGCTGGCGCGAACGATCGTCGACCGCCTGCTGCCGCTGCGCGCGCAGCGTGCGGCCGTCGGGCAGCGTGAACGTGAGCGAGACCGCGTCGAGCGCCTTGGCGCCGAGCTCGCCCATCATGCCGGTGCCGCGTCGCGCCTGCGGTGGCAGCGCCTCGTCGAGCGCGCGGCGCGGCGCCTCGAACGCGTCCTCGTCCGGACGGCCGTCGGGGATCAACGCGCGCGTCGAGCCGACCATGCCGAGGAGGCACAGCGCGGCCGGAGCGATCCAGCGCAGACGACGGCGTACGAACTGACCCATACCCTCTCCGAGACGTCGTGGGACTCGACGATGCGGCTCCGTGTCGACCGCTGCCGCACCGCATGCCTAGTGCAGCACGATGGCCCACAGCGTGTAGGAGGGATTACACCGCTTTGGGAATGGTTGTCGCAATACGGAGACAGGTTCGCTGCGCTTGTTTTTCCTTTGTTTCCCGCAGCACGTCTCGTTTCTGCCGTTCGCTTCGCTGTCAGCGGCTCTGACGCAGCCAGCGCTCGATTTTCGCGCGCAGGACCGGCAAGGGCAGCGATCCGCTGCCGACGACCTGCTCGTGGAACTGGCGCAGGTCGAAGCGCGTGCCGAGTTGCTGCTGCGCCTTGCGGCGCAGCTCGAGGATCTCGAGCTGGCCCACCTTGTACGCGAGCGCCTGGCCCGGCCGTGCGATGTACCGATCCACTTCGGCGCCGATGTCTGCTTCGCCGAGCGCGGTGTTCGCGCGCATGTAGTCGACGGCGCGCTGGCGGTCCCAGCCGCGCGCGTGCAATCCGGTGTCGACGACGAGTCTCACCGCGCGCCACAGGTCCATGGACTGCGCGCCGAAGCGCGAGGCCGGTTCGGCGTACAGGCCGAGTTCCGCGCCGAGCGATTCGGCGTAGAGCGCCCAGCCCTCGCCGTACGCAGTGTCCCACCCGAAGCGGCGGAAGCCGGGCAGGTTCGGCGTTTCCTGCGCGATCGATCCCTGGTAGTGATGGCCGGGCACGGCCTCGTGCAGGTAGATCGCATCCATCAGGTACGCAGGCCGTGCTGCGAGCTCGGAGGTGTTGACGTAGAACACGCCCGGTCGCGAGCCCTCCGCGCTCGGTGACTCGTACGAAGCCGACGCAGCCGAGGATGCGCGGTAAGGCTCGACGGCCCGGATCACGAAGCGGGCGCGCGGCTGTCGCTGGAAGAGCCGCGGCATGTTCGCATCGACGATCGCGCGGCGCGCCTCGTAGCTCGCGAGCAGTGTCGCCGCGTCGTCGTACCGATAGCGCGCATCCATCCGCACGGCATCGAACGCCGCTCGCAGGTCGCGAGGCAGGCCGAGCTCGGCCTGCAATCCGGCGAGGCTGTCGCGCAGGCGGGCGACTTCGCGCAGGCCCAGCTCGTGCACGGCGTCCGGCGTCAGGTCGGTCGTCGTGTGCAGCCGCACGAGCCATGCATACCAGTAGTCCCCGCCTGGCAGGTCGGACCACGCAACCGTGTCGCGTGCCTTCGGCAGGTATTCCGCCGCGAGGTAGTCGTGCAGGCGCCGGTAGGCCGGAATCACGCGCGTGCGCAGCTTCTCCTCGTAGTTCGCCGTGAGCCGCTTGCGATCCGCGACCGAAGGTCCCGGCGGGAAGTTGAGCAGCGGCTGCCAGAACACCGACTGGCGCGGGTCGTCGATCCGCGCGAATTCCTCGAGCTGCGGCAGCGTCCGCTCGACCACGACGCGCGGCAGCACGACGCCCTTGCTGACGCCCGCTCGCAGGTTGTTGATGGTTTGCTCGGTCCAGGCGACGAATCCGTCCATTCGCGCGAGGAAACAGTCGTAATCGCGGGTCGTACGGAAAGGATGGGCGCCCGTGCCGGACGCGAGCTCCGCGAAGTCGAGGGCGAGGTTGTCGAACTGGTCGAGCGCGAGCAGCTCCGTCGGATAGCGATATCCGCCGATCGCGAGTTCGCGCTGGCGCTTGAACGCGTCGTAGGTCACCAGGTCTTCGCCCCTCAGCTGCGTGCGGTCGACGTGCCCGAGTGCCTCGAGCGATTCCTGCTCGATGCCGAGCGAGTCGGCCATCCAGCTCGCACTCGCGTAGTCGCCGAACCGGTCGTCGAAGCGATGGTCGCCGAGCCCGGAGGCGAAGATTGGATTCAGCGCGAGATAGTCGTTGAAGTACGTCTCGACGACACCGTAGAGCTTTGCGGCCTCGGCACTCGTCGCCTGCAGCGGCGCGGCGATCGGCGACGGCGTGTCCTCCGGGCGGCGCGCTGCCGCGGGCTCGAAGTCGCACGCAGCGAGCGCGAGTGCGCTCGCGAGGATCGCGGCGATCGCTTGCGCCCGGAACCCGCCGAGGGGCGCCGGTGGGCGCAAGGCGCCGCCGCGCCGCATCAGCGCCGGGCCGCGATCCACCGCTCGATCTTCGCCTCGAGCACGTCGAGCGGCACCGCGCCGTCGCTCAGCACTTCACGATGGAAGTCGCGCACGTCGAACCGCAGTCCGAGCGCCGCCTCGGCCTTGCGTCGCATGCCCTGGATCGCGAGGTCGCCGACCTTGTATCCGAGCGCCTGGCCCGGCCAGGCGATGTAGCGCTCCACCTCGGAGACGACGTCCGACTCGGCGAGCGTGGAGTTGTCGAGCATGAAGCGGATCGCGCGTTCGCGGCTCCAGCCCTTCGCGTGCAGTCCCGTGTCGACGACCAGGCGCATGGCGCGCAGCATCTCGTCGTTGAGCCGCCCGAACCACTGGTAGGGATCGGTGAACAGGCCGAGTTCCCTGCCGAGCGACTCCGCGTAGAGCGCCCAGCCCTCGACATAGGCCGTGTAGTCGCCGCCGAAGCGCCGGAATCGCGGCAGGCCCTCGAGCTCCTGTTGGATCGAGATCTGGAAGTGGTGGCCGGGCGCCGCCTCGTGCAGCGAGAGCGTCTCCATGCCGTAGTTCGGCTGGGCCTTCAGGTTGAACGTGTTGACGTAGAACACTCCCGGCCGCGAGCCGTCCGCGGAGGGCTGCTGGTAGGACCCCCCGGCCGCGGATTCCGCACGGAATGCCTCGACCTCGCGCACCTCGTAGTCCGCCTTTGGGAACACCGAGAACAGTTGCGGCAGAGCCGCGTCGATGCGCCGCTTGAGCGCGCGGTAACCCTCGAGCAGATCAGCTCCCTTCGTGAAATAGAACTTCGGGTCGTTCTCGAGGAACGTGAAGAATTCCTCGAGGTCGCCCTCGAACCCGACCTGGCGGCGCACCGCATCCATTTCGCCGCGGATCCGTGCGACCTCGTTCAGCCCGAGCGCGTGGATCTCGTCGGGCGTCATCCGGGTCGTCGTGTGTTCCTGCACGAGGTACGCGTACCACTCCTGCCCGTCAGGCAACGCGGTCCAGGCCACCGTCGAGCGTGCCTGCCGCAGGTACTCGTCGCGCACGAAATCGCGCAGCCTCCGATATGCGGGCAGCAGCTCGTCGTCGAGTCTGGCGGCGTACGCCGCCGTGAGCCGCTCCCGCTCGGCCGCGGTGAACGACCGTGGAAACTGCTTCACCGGGGCGTAGTACTGGCTCTGCGGGGCGTGCGGGACGACCATCGCGTCGAGCTGCGCCAGCACTTTCTCCATCACCGGGCGTGGCTGCACCACGCCCTGGGACATGCCCTTGCGCAGGTTGACCACGGCCTGGTCCATCCACGCGACGAGGCCGTGCAAGCGCCCGAGCCAGTGCTCGTAGTCGGCCACGGACTGGAACGGCTGCGCACTGTCGCCCGAACCGAGCGCGGGCATCAGCGTGAGCAGGCCACCCGCCTGGTTGAGCGGCAGCAGCTCGAACGGGAAGCGGTCGGCCGCGAGTTCGCGCTCGCGCTCACGCAGGAAGATGTCGTACGAGATGCGGTCGGCCGGCGCGAGATCGTCCGGCCCCATCGCACGGACGGCATCGAGGTAACGGCGGTTCATCGACTGCGCCGCCGCGATGTGCTCGGGCCCGATCGAGTTGGGCAGGCGCTCGTCGTAGCGATGATCGCCGATGAACGTCGCCGTGAGCGGGCTCAGCTCGAGCATGTCCTCGAAGTAGCTCTCGAACAGCGCGTCGAGCCGCTCTTTCTTCGTCAGGGCGACCGGTGGGGCGGGCTCGCTCGCCGGCGCAGCGCCCGCCGCGGGCTCGGCGGCCGAAGGAGTCGCTGCTTCGGCCGACGGCGAGGTGGTCGCGCAGCCGGAGACGGCGATGGCGATGGCGGTTGCGATGACGGGTACGGCGATGCGGCGCGTCATGGACGGTCCCTTGCGGTGGCGAGCGCGGATTATGCCCGACTCCGCCGACGTCGCCGGCCGGTACGACGGTCGCGATGTCGCACCCGGCGGGCGATTCGACGCATGCGCGCGATCAGCGCTCCACGATCGCAGTGACCCCCATGCCGCCCGCCGTGCAGATCGAGATCAGCCCGCGCCCGCCGCCACGCCTGGCT
>CAVQQX010000172.1:0-4699 GCA_963714645.1 uncultured Gammaproteobacteria bacterium | reverse complement strand
TTATGCTGGCTGCCTTCGACTCGTCGTCTTGCTCGCTCGACGACCCCAAGGGCTCGGACACGCGCGTCATGCGCATGGACCGCGCATGGTTCCCCGCGCGTACGTGCCGGCGGGACGATGCGACCGGGCTATGGCCGTGCGCGGACGTGGCGGTCACCGCGACCGCAGCGCGGCAGGAGCCGGCGCGCACGTCGTTCGCGACGGGCAACGACAAGCTCGCCAACGGGGTCGCGAACTCGCTGGTGCTCGTCACGTTCGACATGCCGTATTCGGTCGCCGGCATCACGGAGCGCAACTATCACGGGACCGGCGTCATCGTCGATGCCGAACGCGGCCTCGTGGTGGTGGACCGCAACACGGTCCCGGTCGCACCCGGCGACGTGCGGCTCACGTTCGGCGGCTCGATCGAAGTCCCGGGCCGCGTGGAGTACGTGCACCCGCTGCACAACGTCGCCGTGGTGTCCTTCGACCCGGTGGCGCTCGACGGCTCGCCGATCCGCGCCGCGAAGTTCGACGCCACGGAACTCACCGAGGGCGAGGCGGTGACCGTCGTGGGGTTGAGCGGGGACTCGCGGCTGCGCTCGCTGGCCACGAACGTCGCCACCGTCGACGACGTGAGCTTCCCGCTCTCGCGCACGCTGCAGTTCCGCGACGCCAATCTCGAGGTCGCGACGCTCGTCGTGACACCCACGGATTTCGACGGGGTCGTTCTCGGCCAGGACGGGCGGGTCCGCGCTCTCTGGTCGAGTTTCGCGACCGAAGGCACGCGCGACTCGGTGCAGGTGAGCCGCGGCATGCCCGCGTCGATCGTGCTCGAGGCGCTCGAGGCCGTGCGTTCCGGCCGGCCGCTGTTTTCGCTCGAGACCGAGTTCGAGGCGATCTCGATCGCTGCGGCGCGCAAGCTCGGCCTGCCGCCGGCGTGGGTGGAACCGTTCGAGTCGCGCAATCCGTCCAACCGCCAGGTGCTGGCCGTGGCGCGTGTCGCGGCGGGCTCCGGCGCGGCGCGCGTGCTCAGGGAAGGTGACCTGCTGCTGGCGGTAGAAGGCAAGACGCTCAACCGGTTCCGCGAGGTCGAGCAGGCGACGCAGTCGCCGCGCGTCTCGCTCACCGTGCTGCGCGACGGGGCCGAGCAGGTCGTCGAAGTCGAGACGACCCCCGTGCGCGGCGAGGACATCGACCGCCTGCTGCTCTGGTCCGGCGCCGTGATCCACGCGCCGCATCGCGCGATGGCGATCCAGCGGGCCATACCGCCGCAGGGCGTCTTCGTCGCGTACTTCGCCTACGGCTCGCCCTCCACACGTTACGGCCTCTACGCCGGCCGGCGCATCATCGAGGTCGACGGCAAGCCCATCCCGGACCTGGACGCATTCATCGAGGCCGTGCGCGGCCGGCCCGACCGCTCGTCCGTGCGATTGAAGACGGTCACGTGGAACGGCTCGACCGGCGTGACGACGCTCAAGCTCGACCAGAACTACTGGCCGACATACGAACTGCGGCGCACGCCGGCGGGGTGGGAGCGCCGCTCGATTCCGTGATCTCCCGCCTGCGCGAGCGCGCGCGATTGCGGCTATCATTCGCGCCCTATGGTGACCGCGCGACTACCGCAGGACGAGATCGACCAGGCCGTCGAGGCGCTGCGTGAAGGCGAGGTGGTCGCGTTCCCGACCGAGACGGTCTACGGCCTCGGCGCGGACGCTCAGAACCCCGACGCGGTACGCAAGATCTTCGAGCTCAAGGGCCGGCCGGCGACGCACCCGCTCATCATCCACATCGATCACCCGCGCGCACTCGAACGCTGGGCTCTCGACGTGCCGGCCGCCGCCGCCGCTCTTGCCGAGCGCTTCTGGCCCGGGCCGCTCACGCTGGTGCTGCGTCGTGCCCCTGCCGTCGACCTCGCGATCACGGGCGGGCAGGACTCAGTCGCCGTCCGCATGCCGGGGCACCCGGTGGCGCAGCAGCTGCTCCGCGCGTTCGGCAGCGGCATTGCGGCGCCCTCGGCCAACCGCTACGGCCGCATCAGCCCGACCCGGCCCGAGCACGTGCGCGAGGAGTTCGGGGACCGGGTCCGGATCGTGCTCGACGGCGGCGACTGCAAGATCGGCCTCGAATCCACGATCGTCTCGTTCGTCGACACCGTGCCGCGCATCCTGCGTCCCGGCACGCTGACACTCTCGCAGCTGCGCGTGGTCGTGCCCGACGTGCAGGGCGGGCCCGATGCGCTCGCCCCGCGCGTGCCCGGCAGCGACGCCAAGCACTACGCGCCACAGACCCCGCTCAGCATCGTGGCGGCCCGTACGCTCGAGGAGGTCGTCCACCAGCTCACGGAAACGCACGAGCGCGTCGCCGTGCTCGCGATGCGGCCGCCGCGCGTGGCCAACAAGTTCATGACCTGGATCAACGCGGGGCGCCGCGCCGACCTCTACGCGCGCGAGCTCTACGTGAACCTGCGCACGCTCGACAAGTCGGGCGCCCGCGAGATCCTCGTCGAGGAAGTCCCGGCCGGCGAGCAGTGGGACGCCGTGCGCGACCGGCTGCGGCGCGCCGCGTCCGCCGAGAACGTCGTCTCGGGCGACCCGGACATCGCGGCGCTGCGCGCCGACCTCGGCCAGGACGTGTAACCGTTGCGCAAGGCGCCCGACCTGCGCGCGCTCGTCGCGCGACACGGCACGCCGCTGCTGCTCGTCGATTGCGAAGTCGTGCGGCGCCAGTACCGGACGCTCGCAAAGGCGCTGCCGGGCGTGGAGCTGCATTACGCGCTCAAGCCGTTGCCGCACCCGGCCGTCGTCGCGGCGCTGCGCGACGCCGGCGCGTCGTTCGACGTCGCGACCACGGGCGAAATCAAGCTGGTGAAGGCCGCGGGCGTCGCGCCCGGCCGCTGCATCCACACGCACCCCATCAAGTCCGACGCCGACATCCGCGCCGCGCTGCGCTTCGGCATCACGATCTTCGTCGCGGACAACCCGGACGAGGTCCGCAAGTTCCGCCGTCATCGCAAGCATGCCCGCCTGCTGCTGCGCGTGTCGTTCCGGGATCCCACGGCGGTCGTCGACCTGTCGCGCAAGTTCGGCTGCGACCCGGTCGCGGTGCCGCACCTGCTCGAACTCGCGCGCAGCCTCGAGGTGCGCGTCGCGGGGCTGTCGTTCCACGTCGGGTCGCAGGTCGGCCATCCCTCCAAGTACGTCGAGGCCATCGGCGCCTGTCGCGAGATCTTCGAGGCCGCCGGCGCCGCGGACCCGGGACGCCTCGAGGTGCTCGACATCGGGGGTGGCTTCCCCATCGGCTACCGGCGCGAGCCGATCCCGATCCAGCAGTTCTGCCGGCCGATCCGCCGGGCGCTGCGGAAGCTCCCGCGCCACGTGCGCGTGATTGCCGAACCCGGGCGCTTCATCGCCGGTCCCGCCGGCACAGCCGTGGCCCGGGTGATCGGCCGTGCACAGCGCGAGGGCCGCTGGTGGTATTACCTCGACGACGGGATGTACGGTTCGTACAGCGGCCAGCTCTACGACCACGCCACGTACCCCATCGAGGTTCTGGACCGTGACGGGCCGCAACACCCGAGCGTGCTCGCCGGCCCGACCTGCGACAGCATCGACGTCGTGCGCGAAGGCGTGCCACTCCCGGAGCTGCATCTCGGCGACCTGGTCGTCGGTCGCATGATGGGCGCCTACACCTGGGCCACCTCCACCGACTTCAACTTCATCCCGCGCGCGAAGGTCGTCCCCCTGCACGCGTCGCCGGAGAGGCCGAAGGCTTGAAGATCGAAGTCGTCGACCACGTCGCGGGCGCGGCGCGGGCCCGCGGCATCGCGGTCGTGATCGACGTCTTCCGTGCGTTCACGGTGGCGCCCCACGCATTCGCGGCCGGCGCCGCGCGCGTACTCCCGGTCGGCGAGGTGGAGGACGCGCTCGCGCTGCGCAAGACCCTGCCGAACGCCATCCTCGTGGGCGAGCGCCACGCTCGCCGGCTCTCCGGTTTCGACGCGGGCAATTCGCCGACTGAGTTGCAGGACATGCCGCTCGCCGGGCGACCGGTCGTGCACACCACGCACGCGGGCACCCAGGGGCTCGTCCACGCCGCCGCCGCGGCCGAGGTGCTGACCGCGGGCCTGGTCAACGTCTCCGCGATCGTGCGCTACGTGCGGCGGCGCAACCCGGGCCAGGTCACGCTCGTGCGCATGGGTCACGAGGCCCGCGAGCGCTGCGACGAGGACGACCTCTGCGCGCAGGTCCTGGCCGACCTGCTCGAGGGCCGGCCGGCCCCGACCACCGCCTCCGTGCGGGAACAGCTGCGCGACGTGCCGGCTGCGCAGAAGTTCTTCGACGACGCCTGCGATTGGGCCCCGCGCAGCGACTTCGATTACTGCACCGAGGTGGACCGGTTCGACTTCGTGCTGAGGTTGCGACGCGGCGGCGACGGGCTGCGCGAGCTCGAGCGCGTCCACGTGCCGGCGGCGTCGTGACCGGCGCGAGCGCCATGGCGGGTGCGGGCTGGCACGTGCTCGGCATACCCTTCGAGTTCGTGCTGTTCGCCTCGACGCTGCTCGGCGTCGCGCTGCTGCATCACCGCACGCTCGAGGTTGCGCTGGCCGGACTCGCGGCGATCGCGCTCTACAAGCTGGCGGTGACCGGCTTCCACGGTTACCCGGGCTTCGCGGGACTCGCCCGGCACCTGCGCGACGAATGGGTAGCGATCCGTGGCG
>CAVQQX010000171.1:0-13858 GCA_963714645.1 uncultured Gammaproteobacteria bacterium | reverse complement strand
GGCCAGGCCGTGCTCGACGGCGAAGGCATCTTCGGCCAGGTGACCAAAGTCAACGCCGCGACCAGCGAAGTGATCCTGATCAGCGACGCCGAGCACGCGATCCCGGTGCAGTCGAACCGCAGCGGCGTTCGCACCATTGCCGTGGGCACCGGCGACCTCAACAAGCTCTCGCTGCCCTTCGTGACCGTCGAGTCCGACCTGCAACCCGGCGACCTCCTGATTTCGACGGGCATGGGCGGCGTCTTCCCGCCGGGCTATCCCGTGGGGCGCGTGACGAGGATCAAGCGCGCCGGGAGCACTTTCGCGACCGTCGAGGCCAAGCCGACGGCCGGGCTCGACCGCGCACGCGAGGTGCTGCTCGTCTGGTTCGCGCCGCCACCCGCGAGCGAGCCGGCGAAGCCGGCCACGCCGACTGCGGGTCTGCCAGCAGCAGACAAGCCGCGCACGGCACCCTCGCGGGTGCCGCCGGCGGCGCCGCCGGGCGCCACGCCCGGAACGACGCCCGCCCCGGCCGCGGGTGACGCATGATGCGGCAGCAGAGCATGCTGGCGCGGCGACTGCTCTACTGGCTCAGCATGGCCGCGGGGCTCGTGCTCGCGATCGTGCCGCTGCCGGGCTGGCTCGACCCGGTCCGTCCGGACCTCGCGCTGCTCGCGATGATCTACTTCATCCTCACCAGTCCGCGCATCGCCGGCCTCGGCTACGCGTGGCTCACGGGGCTGTTTCTCGACGTGCTGCGCGGCATGGTCATGGGCCAGCACGCGCTCGGTTTCCTGCTGGTCGGCTACGTCACGCACAAGCTGCAGCTGCGGATGCGGATGTTCCCGCTGCTGCAGCAGGCCGTACTCGTGATGCTGCTGCTCGCGCTCTACCATTTCGTGGTGTTCTGGATCGACGGCCTCACCGGCCACGGCTACACGGCCTGGGCCCGCTGGCTGCCCGTGTTCTCCGGTGCGCTGCTGTGGCCGCTGGTCGTCGCGCTCGGCGACTCGGTCACGCGCCGCTCCAACTGAGCGCGCGAACCATGGCCCGCGGCTCCCGGCTCAAGGATCACCACGCCGAACAGCGCATGTTCGCGCGGCGTGTCGTCGTCGCCTCCCTGGTGATCTTCGGGCTCGTCGGACTGCTGGCCGCGCGGCTCTTCTTCCTCCAGGTGATCCGCCACGACTATTTCAGCGAGCTGTCGCAGGGAAACCGGATCCGGATCGACCCGATCCCGCCGCCGCGCGGACTGATCCTCGACCGGCACGGCGTGCCGCTCGCACTCAACCGTCCCGCGTACCAGCTCGAGCTCACGCGTGAACAGACGCCGGACCTCGACGACACGCTCGCGCGCCTCGTCCAGCTGAAGCTGCTCGCGCCCGAGGACCTCGGCCGCACGAAACGCGCGGTCCTCGCGCGCCGCGCCTTCGACGCCGTACCGGTGCGCCTCCAGCTCTCCGAGGAAGAACTCGCCACGTTCGCGGTCCACCGGCCCGATTTCCCCGGCGTCGAGATCATCCCGCGGCTGACGCGCCACTACCCCAACAACGGCGTGGGCGTGCACGCGATCGGTTACGTGGGCGCGATCAGCGAGAAGGACCAGGAACGAATCGACGTCGCCAAGTACGCGGGCACCACGCTGATCGGCAAGCTCGGGGTCGAGCGCAACTACGAGGAACTGCTGCACGGCGACACGGGCTATCAGCAGCTGCTCGTGAACGCGCAGGGTCGCAAAGTGGACCGTGTGGGCGTCAAGGCGCCGCGCCTCGAGCGACGTGAGCCGATCGCGGGCGACGACCTTCTGCTCGCGATCGATGCGAAGCTCCAGACGGCGGCGGAACTGGCGCTCGCCGGCCGGCGCGGCGCCGTGGTCGCGCTCGACCCGGCCAACGGCGACGTGCTCGCGTTCGTGAGCACGCCCACGTTCGACCCCAACGGCTTCGCACGCGGTCTCACGGTCGCGGAGTACCGGACGCTCGAACAGGACATCGACAAGCCGCTCTACGACCGCGCCCTGCGCGGCGTGTATCCGCCCGGCTCGACGATCAAGCCGCTGGTCGCACTGGCCGCGCTCGAAAACGGCGTGGTCGACCCGGCCAGCACGCGATTCTGCCGCGGCGCGTGGCAGTTCCCCAACTCGAGCCATCGCTACCGCGACTGGAAGAAAGGCGGGCACGGAACCGTCGACATGCACCGCGCGATCGCCCAGTCCTGCGACGTGTATTTCTACGGTGTATCCGACCAGCTCGGCATCGACCGCATGCACGATTTCTTCGTGAGGTTCGGGCTCGGTTCACCGACCGGCATCGACATCCTGGGCGAACGCGAGGGCCTGGTCCCGTCGCGGGAGTGGAAGAAGAAGGCATTCAAGACCAAGGCTCTGCAGGTCTGGTTCCCGGGCGAGACCGTGATCGCCGGCATCGGCCAGGGCTACATGCTGGCCACGCCGCTGCAACTCGCGCACGTCGCCGCCACGATCGCGACCCGCGGCAAGCGGTTCGAGCCACGGCTCGTGCGTGGGGTACGCAATGCCGTGTCCGGCGAAGTGCGCGACCTGCCGCCCCGACCGCTGCCCGACGTCCAGCTCAAGGATTCGAAAAGTTGGGACGTCGCGATCGGCGGCATGGTCGGGGTGATGAGTCCGGGCGGCACCGCCTATCGCTCGCAGGCCGGCGCGCCGTACCAGATGGCCGGCAAGACGGGCACGGCCCAGGTCTTCTCTCTCGGGCAGAACGAGAAGTACAACGAAGCGGACATCAACGAACGCCTGCGCGACCACGCGTTGTTCATCGCGTTCGCGCCGGCGGACGCACCGAAGCTCGCGGTCGCGGTGCTGGTCGAGAACGGCCGCAGCGGCAGCGGCACGGCGGCGCCGATCGCACGTCAGGTGTTCGATGCGTACATGGCGCCGGCGCAGCCGGTAACGGGCCCGGCGTCACCCGTCGCCCCGATACCCGTGAGCGGAGGCGAGGAATGATGCGCGGTCCCGAAATCGCGGGCCCCGGCTACTCGAGCCGGGCCCAGCGCACCTTCACGCTGACCGGGCGCCTGCTCGACGTGCTGCACCTCGACAGCGCGCTCCTGTTGAGCGTGATCGCGGTGTGCGTGGCCGGCCTGATCGTGCTGTTCAGCGCGGCGGGCGAGGACATCCACATATTCCTGGGCCAGGCGGCGCGCGTGGGCCTCGGGCTCGGCGTGCTCACGCTGGTCGCGCAGATCCCGCCGCGCGTGATGCGCCTCGCTGCTCCGTTCCTCTACGGCGTCGGCGTGCTGCTGCTCGTCGCGGTGGCGCTCGTGGGCGACGTCGCGATGGGTGCGCAGCGCTGGCTCGACCTCGGGTTCGTGCGTTTCCAGCCGTCCGAACTCATGAAGATCGCCGTGCCGCTCTGCTGCGCCTGGTACCTGCACGAGCGGCCGCTGCCACCCGACTTCGGCACGCTCGTGGTCGTCGTGCTGATCGTGATCGTGCCGACGCTGCTGATCGCCGAGCAGCCCGACCTCGGGACCGCGCTGCTCGTCGTGGCGGGCGGCGGACTCGTGATCGTGCTCGGCGGCCTGCAGCTGCGTTACATCCTGGGCCTTGCCACGGCGATCGGCGCGGCGATCCCGGTCGTGTGGATCTACCTGCTCCACGACTACCAGCGCCAGCGCGTGCTCACGTTCCTGAACCCGCAGACCGACCCGCTCGGTGCGGGTTACCACACGATCCAGTCGCAGATCGCGATCGGCTCGGGCGGCATGTTCGGCAAGGGCTACATGAACGGCAGTCAGGCGCAGCTCGAGTTCCTGCCCGAACGTTCGACCGACTTCATCTTCGCCGTGATCGGCGAGGAGTGGGGGCTCGTCGGCTGCTTCGTGCTGATGATGCTGTACCTGCTCGTGATCGGTCGCGGCCTCTACATCGCGACGCAGGCGCAGGACACCTTCTCGCGCCTGGTCGCCGGGAGCCTGACGCTCACGTTCTCGGTGTACGTCTTCGTCAACAGCGGGATGGTGGCCGGACTGCTGCCGGTCGTCGGCGTGCCGTTGCCGCTCGTGAGTTACGGCGGCACGTCGCTCGTGACCCTCATGGCGGGGTTCGGTATCCTCATGTCCGTACACTCGCGTCGCAAGCTGGTTTCCACGTGACACGGATTCGTCTCCCGCATCGGGCGTCGCGACGCCTGCCCGTCCTGCCCCTGCTCGCCTCGACCCTCGCCGCCTGCGTTTCCCCGCCTTCCGCGGCGGCGCAGGCGTTCGACCCGGGTCGTCCCGAGATCGCGGAATTCATCGCCGACCTGGCGCATCGCCACGGATTTGAGCCCGGTCCGCTTGCCGATCTTGTCGCGCGACTCGAGTCGCGGCCGGCCATCCTGCAGGCGATCGCGCGGCCGGCCGAGCGCACGCTCACCTGGGACGAGTACCGGTCGAAGTTCCTGGTCGAGCGTCGCATCGTGCGCGGCGCCGCCGTGTACGCGGAACGTCGTGCCGAGCTCGAACGGGCCGAGCGCACGACGGGCGTGCCCGTCGACATCCTGCTCGGCATCGTCGGGGTGGAGACGTTCTACGGCGAAAACATCGGCAAGTATCGCGTCGCCGATGCGCTCGCCACGCTCGCGTTCGATTATCCGCCGCGCGCACCGTTCTTCCGCGGCGAACTCGAGCAGTTCCTGCTGATGGCCCGCGAGGAAAAGCTCGACCCGCTCGCACCCGTCGGCTCCTACGCCGGCGCGATGGGCATTCCGCAGTTCATGCCGACGAGCTTCCGTAAGTGGGCCGTCGACGGCGACGGCGACGGCGAGCGCGACCTCTGGAACGACTGGGGCGACGTCTTCGCGAGCGTCGGGCACTACCTGGCGGCGCATGGCTGGCAGGCGGGCCAGCCCGTGATGGTGCCGGCCGACGCGAGCAGTGCCGATCTCGCCGGCATGGAGTTCGGCAAGATCGGGTTGCCCGAGACGGTCGGCTCGCTGCGCAAGCGCGGTGTTCGCTTCGAAACGACGTTGCCCGACGCCACCCCGGCGGCACTCGTGGCGCTCGCGGTGGGCTTCGGCAACGAGTACCGTGTCGGCTTCGCGAACTTCCACGCGATCACCCGGTACAACCGCAGCCACATGTACGCGAGCGCCGTGAGCGATCTGGCCGACGCGATTGCCGCCGCGCGCGCCGCGCCCGTCGCACCTGACCTCGCCGCCGCGCCTGCTGCGCTGCCCGCTGACACAGCCGCGCCTGCCGTGGCGCCTGCTGCAACCACTCCGCCTGCGCCGCCGGAGGCGACCTCCGCGGTTGCGCCGCCGGCGGCGACGACCGAATCCACCCCTCCGGATGCAATCGACCCCACATGAGCCTCAAGCATTCTTTGCTCGCCTTCGCGCTGGCCGCCGGCTGCGGCCTCGCCCTCACCGGCTGCGGTTCCGACGAGGAACCCTCAGTCGATCGGACTGCGCTCGCCGCGCCGCTGGCGGAAGGCGCCGCCGCCGCGCCCGCGTCGGCGCCCACGGCGATTCCGCCGCCGCCCCAGCTGAATGCGCGCAGCTTCATCCTGATCGACCACGAGAGCGGCCGCGTGCTCGCGGCGCTCGAACCGGACTCGAAACAGGAACCGGCGAGCCTCACCAAGCTCATGACGGCCTACGGCGTGTTCAAGGCACTCGAGGAAGGCCGCATCAAGCTCGGCGACCCCGTCACGATCAGCGAACACGCGTGGAAGCAGGAAGGCTCGCGGATGTTCGTCGAGGTCGGCAAGCAGGTCTCGGTCGAGAACCTCGTGAAGGGCATGATCGTGCAGTCCGGCAACGACGCAACCGTCGCGCTCGCCGAGAAGGTCGGCGGCAACGAGGCGACCTTCGTGCAGATGATGAACACGTACGCGAAGCAGCTCGGCATGAGCGGCTCGCACTTCACCAACTCGGCTGGCATGCCGGACCCCGAGCACTACATGACCGCGCGCGACGCGGCGGTGCTCTCGAGCGCGCTGATCCACGAGTTCCCGGAGTACTACAAGTGGTACTCGCAGCGCGAGTTCAGCTGGAACGGCATCACCCAGCAGAACCGTAACGGCCTGCTCTGGCGCGACCCGACGGTCGACGGCGTGAAGACCGGGCACACCGAGACGGCCGGTTATTGCCTGATCACCTCGGCCAAGCGCGACGGCATGCGCCTCGTGAGCGTCGTGCTCGGGACGGATTCGATGCGCGCACGCGAGGACGCGAGCGCCGCGCTGCTCGGCTACGGCTTCAACTTCTTCGAGACCAGGCGCATCTACGCCGCCGGCCAGCCCCTCACGAAGGTCCACGTCTGGAAGGGCAGGCAGGACGAGGTCGGGCTCGCGCTCAAGCGCGACCTCTACGTCACGAGTCAGCGCGGCAAGCTGAGCAGCGTCAAGGCAGACTTCGAACTGCCCGAGACGCTCGTGGCGCCTCTCGCGGCCAGCAAGCCGGTGGGCAAGACGCGGATCGTGGTCGACGGCGCGCCCGTGGCAACGTACGACCTGTACCCGGCGACGGACGTCGCGTCCGCCGGCTTCTTCGGCCGCGCCTGGGACAGCCTGCGGCTGCTGTTCCACTGAGGCACGCGATGGCGGACCCCTACCCGACCTGCTGGCTCGACGGGCAATACCTGCCGCTCGCGCAAGCGCGGGTCTCGCCGCTCGACCGCGGGTTCCTGTTCGGGGACGGTGTCTACGAAGTCGTACCGGTTCACCGCGGCCGGCCCTTCCGGCTGCGCCAGCACCTCGAGCGCCTCGAGCGCAGCCTCGCCGAGGTGCAGATCCGCAACCCGCTTTCGCGCGCTGGCTGGGTGGAGGTCATGGGCCGCCTCGTGGCGGCAGCCGGTGAGCCCGAGCAGCTCGTCTACGTGCAGGTGACGCGCGGCACCGAGCGCGGACGCAATCATCTCTTCCCGCCGGCGGACGTCTCGCCGACCGCTTTCGCATTCTCCGGTCCCTATCCCGCACCCGCGGCAGCCACGCTCGAACGGGGCCTCGAAGCCACGCTGCTCGAAGATTCGCGCTGGGCGCGCTGCGACATCAAGTCCGTCGCACTGCTGGCAAATATCCTGCTGCGCCAGCAGGCGCAGGGTCGCGGGAGCGCCGAGGCGATCCTCACGCGCGACGGCCGCATCACCGAAGGCTCGTCCAGCACGGTGTTCATCGTCGCTCGCGGTCGACTCGTCGCCGCACCCAACAGCCACCGCATCCTGCCCGGCACCTCGCGCGACGCCGTGCTCGGGCTTGCAGGAAACTGGCTCCCGGTCGACGTCCGCGAGTTCGGCGTGGACGAACTGCTCGCCGCAGACGAGGCGTGGATCGCCTCTGCGGGACGCGGCGTGCTGCCGGTCACGACCGTCGATGGCCGCAAGGTCGGCATGGGCCTGCCGGGTCCGGTGTGGCAGCGCATGTATTCCGAGCTGCAGCGCCATCTCGACGCGATCGCCGCGCGACCGCCGCTGGAGGACGCATGAGCGGCGACCGGCCGGCCGGTGACGGCGCGACGCCGCCCGGCGGCGAGCGCAGGCGTGCGCCGCTCGAGGGCGAGGAAACACTGTTCGGGTTCCCGACGGACTTCCCGGTCAAGATCATGGGCCAGGCAAGCGACGAATTCCGCAGCCTCGTGCTCGGCATCGTCACGCGGCACTTCGGGCCGCTCGACGCCGGGCGCATCGAGGAGCGCCCGAGCAGCAACGGCAAGTACCTGTCGCTCACCTGCACCGTCTACGCCGAGAGCAAGGCGCAGCTCGACGCCCTCTACCGCGAACTCACGTCCTGCAGCCAGGTGCTGGTCGCCTTGTGATCCCCGAGCGCGCGCTCGAAGCCGAGCGCGCGCAACAGGTGCGGCGCGAGCGCCTCGGCGACGGCCGCGACGTCCTCCGGCCCGCCCAACGCGCTCACTTGCGTCATCTGCAGCCCGGCATAGCCGCACGGGTTGATGCGGGCGAATGGCTCCAGGTCCAGGGCGACGTTGAGCGCGAGCCCGTGATAGGAGCGGCCGCGCCGGATGCGCAGCCCGATGCTGGCGATCTTCCGCTCCCGCACGTACACGCCCGGGGCGTCGCGCCTGCCGTACGCATCGATGTCCCATCCCTCGAGCAGCGCAATGATCGCGCGCTCGATGCCCTCGACCAGCCCGCGTACACCCAGCCCCGCGCGCGGCAGGTCGAGCAGCGGATAGACCACGAGCTGACCGGGCCCGTGGTAGGTCACCTGGCCGCCGCGATCGATCGCCACCACCGGGATGTCGCCGACCGCCAGCAAGTGCTCCGGCTTGCCGTTCATGCCGAGCGTGTAGACCGGCGGGTGCTCCAGGAACCAGATTTCGTCGGGCGTGTCCGGCGTGGCCGAGTCCACGCGGCGCTGCATCGCGCGCCAGGTCGGTTCGTAGTCCACTCGTCCCAGCCACGTGAGCGCCACCTGTCCCGCCGCGGCGGGAACGGTCGCGCTGCGCGCGGGTGCGGGCCGGCTCGCGTCAGCTGCCGGCATGGCGCTGCGCGAGGCCACCCTCGCCGAGTCCGGCATTGTTCCGGGCGAGTGCCTGCTCCGCGCGATAGCTCGAGCGCACGAGCGGCCCCGCCACGCACTCGAGGAACCCCAGCTCGAGCGCGGTCTCGCGGTAGCGCCCGAATTCTTCCGGCCGGACGAACCGCTCCACCGTCAGGTGGTTGGTCGTCGGCCGCAAGTATTGCCCGAGCGTGAGCAGGTCGACGCCCACGGCGCGCAGGTCGCGAAGCGTCGTGACGATCTCGTCGTCGGTCTCCCCGAGGCCGAGCATCAGGCTGGTCTTGACCAGCACGTCGCCCTGGGCCCGCCGGTGCTGCTTCGCGTGCGCGAGCACGGCGAGAGTCTGGTCGTACGAAGCACGCGCATCGCGGACCGGGTGCGTCAGTCGCCGCACCGTCTCGACGTTCTGGGCGAACACGTCGAGGCCGCTGTCGACGACGGTCTCGACGTCGCGCAGCACGCCCTGGAAATCGGGCGTGAGCGCCTCGACGGCCGTGCCGGGATTGAGCTGCTTGATCTCGCGGACGCAGGCGGCGAAATGCCCGGCGCCGCCGTCCGGCAGGTCGTCGCGATTGACGGACGTGAGCACGATGTAGCGCAGGCCCATCAGCTGCACCGTACGTGCGGCGTTGGCCGGTTCTTGCGCGTCGAGCCAGCCGCGCGGATTGCCCGTGTCGACCGCACAGAAGCGGCATGCGCGCGTGCAGACCTCGCCCATCAGCATGATGGTCGCGGTGCCCGCATTCCAGCATTCGCCGATGTTCGGGCACTTCGCCTCCTCGCAGACGGTCGCGAGGCGATGCTCCCGGACCGTGCGACGGACGCTCTCGAACCCGGCCCCGCCCGGCATCGGCGCGCGCAACCACGGGGGCTTGCGACCGGGCGGCACGATCGCCGCAGCGCGCGCACCGGCCGCCGCCTTGATGCCGTCGCGGATGGCGGTAAATCCCTGAGGGGTCACGTATTTCTCACCGCTCGCACGCGCGGGGGCGGCTGTTGCGGTAGCGACCGGGATGCCTTTGAAGACGCTCATGGCCGGCGCATTGTACTGGACGGCCCCGGCGTCACAGGAAGCCACGCGCGGCGACGGATCAAAACCGGGCCTGCCGGTGGTGTGCGCCCGGCCGGCGAACGGCTGCGATTCGCGGCTGCGCTCAGCGCCCGCGGTGACCCGCGAGACGCGTGTCCAAGGCCTGGAGGCGTTCCGGCGTGCCGATGTCGAGCCAGTCGCCGTCGAACAGTTCTGCTCCGACCCGGCCGGCCGCGGCAGCGGTGCGCAGGAGCGGTGCGAGACGGAAGACGCCGTCGGAGCAACCGTTGAACAGCGAGGGGTGATAGAGGCCGAGCCCGGAGAAGGTGTAGCGCGGCAGCGCGGCGATGCGTGCGGCCACCGCCGTGTCGTCAGCCATGCCCGGCACGGGCTCGATCATGCGCGCGCCATCGAGGGCGAAGTCTCCCCGCGGGTTGTGTCCGGGGTTCGGGACGAGCACGAGGTGGGCCTGGTCCTTCCCCGGCAGGCCGCCGGCGAACCGTTCGCGCCATGCCGCGTAACCGAACGGCATCCAGACGTCGCCGTTCAGCACCACGAACGGCTCGACACCCTTGGGGCTCAGCAGGGGCAACGCGCGAAAGATGCCTCCACCCGTCTCGAGCGGCTCCGCGCCTTCGTCGCTGTACCGTATCGCGAGGCCGTAGCGCCCGCCGTCACCGAGGGCTTGCCGGATCTGCTCGCCCAGCCAGGAGAGGTTGACGACGACTTCGTCGAATCCCGCCGCGGCCAGCGCGAACAGGTGATGCTCGATCAGTGCGCGCCCGCCGACCTCGAGCAGCGGCTTGGGTCGCGCCAGCGTGAGCGGACGCATGCGCTCACCGCGGCCCGCCGCGAGGATCATCGCCCGCACGGCAGTCCTGCGACGCTCAAGCGGCGTCGCCCGCGTCGAGCCGGGCGAGGACGGCCGGCAGCACGCGCTGCTCGATGAAATCACCGAGCGAGGCGAAATCGCGGTGGCGGTGGCAGGAGTCCACTGCATTGCGCAGCGTGCGCGGGATGTCGGCCAGGTACCCGCGCTTGCCGTCGCGGTGCCAGAGCCGCGCGAAGATCCCGCCGACCTTGAGGTGGCGCTGCACGCCCATGAGGTCGAACCAGCGCAGGAACTGCTCGTCGTCGCGACCGACGTCGAGTCCTGCATCGGCCGCGACGCCGCGATGCTGCAACGCCCAGCCCGCGACGCGCTGCTGCGGCCAGTCGATGTAGCTGTCGCGCAGCAGCGAGACGAGGTCGTACGTCAGCCCGCCGCGTACTGCGTCCTGGAAATCGAGGATGCCGGGGTTGGCGCCCGGGCAGACCATCAGGTTGCGGGAGTGGTAGTCGCGATGCACGAAGACCTGCGGCTGCTCGTGCGCGAGCGCGACCAGTGAGTCCATCGCCGTGGCGAGCACCTCGCGCTCGGTCTCCGTGAGCGCGAGCGCGAGGTGCCGCTGCAGCAGCCAGTCGGGAAACAGGCTCATCTCGAAGCGGAGCAGTTTCGCATCGTACGTGGGCAATTGCGCCGCCGCGTCGGCGCCGCGCGACTGGATGCGGACCAGCGCGTCGATCGCGTCGCGGTAGAGATCGTCGGCACGGCCCGGCTGTGCCAGCTCGGGCAGGTACATGCGCGTGCCGAGGTCGGAGAGCAGCAGGAATCCATCGCGTTCGGAGCGTCCGAGCACGCGCGGCACGTTGACGCCGATCTCGAGCAGCATCGCGGCCACGCGCAGGTAGGGACCGACGTTTTCCTTGCCGGGCGGGGCGTCCATCACGATGACCGGCTCGTGGCCTGCACGTTCGACGCGGAAATACCGCCGGAAACTCGCATCGGCGGACGCGGGAGCGATCGCGTAATCCCGGATTCCCTGATCGTGCTCCAGCCACTGACGCAGCAGTGCGAGGCGTGGATCGTGCGCGGCTCGTTGCGTCGGCGGGCTGGCGTCGTTCAAAAGCGACCTCGCGGGCAGGAAAAAGCCGCACGAACCGGCCGCCGTGCGTCGGGCGCAATTATAATCGCCGCGATGCGTCCCCCGCCCGTCCGCCCTCGCTCGTCGCGCCGCAGTGGCCAGTGGGCGCACGCAACTCGGCGGCGGACCACCGCGGCGTGCCTGGCGCTGGCGCTGGCCACGGTGCCGGCATGGGCTGCCGACCCGGCGCTCACCGGCGAAGCCGGCGCATGTCGCATCGCGGCGCCCGACCCGCGCGTCGAGGAACTGCGGCAGGCCGACCCGCAAGACGGCCGCATCGAGGTCACCAGCGACACCGGCGAACTCGGACGTGCCGGCGACGCGATCCTGGATGGCAACGTGACCATCCGCACGGGCCAGCGGCTGCTCAGGGCCGATCGGGCCGAAATCGACTCGGAGAAACGCAGCGTCCAGCTGCACGGCCGCATGGAGTACCTCGATCCGCGGCTGCGGGTGCGTGGCCAGGGCGGATCGTTCGCCGAGGACGGCGGCGGCACGTTCAAGGGTGCCGAATTCGAGCTGCTGGACCGTTCCGTGCGCGGCGCGGCGCGTTCGGCCCGCGTGTACGACACGGGCAACCTGGAACTGCACGGCGTGCGCTACACCGCGTGCCCGCCCGGCACCGACGACTGGGAACTGCAGGCAGGCGAGCTCGCCATCGACCAGAAGAACCGTATCGGCACCGGCCGCGACGTCAAGCTCGAGTTCCTCGGCGTCCCGATCTTCTACACGCCCTGGATCTCGTTCCCGGTCGGGGACCAGCCGAAGTCCGGCCTGCTGTTCCCGTCCATCGGCAGCAGCAGCAAGAACGGCACGCTGCTCGCCGTGCCCTACTACTGGAACCTCGCGCAGAACTACGACGCGACACTGATCGCACGCTGGTACTCCTCGCGCGGCTTCCGCGCCGACCCCGAGTTCCGCTTCCTGAGCGAACGGACGCGCAGCCAGCTCAACGTCGAGTACCTGATCCACGACGACAATCGCGGCGAGGCCCGCAGCCTGGTCGACTGGCGCCACGTGACCCGGCTGACGCCCCGCACGCGTCTGCTGATCGACGCGTCGAACGTGAGCGACCCGGACTACTTCGAGGACTTCGGCGTCGGCTTCGAGGGCACCAGCGTCACGTTCGTGGACCGATATGCCGACCTGCGGCACGACGTCGGCGCATGGTCGCTCAACACGCACGTGCAGGGCTTCCAGGTGATCGACCGCGAGCTGCCCGACGACGACGTGCCGTATCAGATCCTGCCGCGATTGAGCGCGCTCGGCCGCTGGAGCGACCTGCCCGGCGGCTTCGGCGGCACCGTGTCCGCCGAGGCGACGAATTTCGCGCGCGACCTGGGGCCGCAGGGCGTGCGCGTGGACGCCGAACCGGGCCTCGAGTGGCGGGTCGATCGCGGCGGCGCGTTCTTCGCAGCGGGCGGTTCTTACCGCTATACGCAGTATGCGTTGCGCGATGTCGCACCCGGAGCCGACCAATCCCCGAGCCGCGAGCTGCCCACGGGACTGCTCGATGCCGGGCTCGTGCTCGAGCGCACGGCCGGTTCGCGCGGCAACCGGTTGCAGACGCTCGAGCCGCGGCTGCGCTACCTGTACGTCCCCTACCGCGACCAGGACGACCTCCCGGTGTTCGACACGGGGTTGCCCGACCTGAACCTCGTCCAGCTGTTCCGCGACAACCGCTACGTCGGCCCCGACCGCGTGGGCGATGCGAACCAGCTCGCGCTCGGCGTCACGACGCGCCTCCTCGACTCGACGCGCGGACGCCAGTACCTGAGCGCGACGCTCGGCCAGGCGTTCTATTTCGACGATCCGCGCGTGCGCCTGCCGGACGAACCGGAGCGCGATCGCGACTCGTCGGACGTCGTGGCCGAGCTCGACCTCGCCGCCTTCAAGAACTGGAACGCGCGTTTTGCCTACCAGTGGAACCCCGACCAGTCCCGGGGCGAGCGCACGGAGGCGTTCGTGCAGTACGCCCCGGAGCCGGGACAGGTGCTGAACGCCGGCTACCGTTTCCGCCGCGACCTGCTCGAGCAGGTCGACGTCTCCGGGGCCTGGCCGATCCGGCGCCAGTGGCGCGGCTTCGCGCGCTGGGTCTACTCGCTGCGCGAGGAGAAGACGCTCGACCAGTTCGTCGGCCTCGAGTTCTCCTCCTGCTGCTGGGCCGTGCGACTCATCACGCGGCGCTTCGTTTCCAGCCGGACCGGCGCCGCCGAGACCTCCTACGGGCTGCAGCTGGAACTCAAGGGTCTCTCCAGTGTCGGAGTGGACAACGAAGCTTTCCTGCGCGAGGCGATTCGGGGATACTCCGCGCTTCCCTCCGCGCCCCGATCCTGAAATGCCCTTGCCATACAAGAAGTTACTGGGCGCCGTCGCCCTGTTCGCGGCCGTCGTCGGCATCGTGCACGC
>CAVQQX010000170.1:0-3804 GCA_963714645.1 uncultured Gammaproteobacteria bacterium | reverse complement strand
AAGATGCTCAAGGGGCGCGGGCTCGTGCGCACGCAGCAGTTCCTCGAGGAGCTGGAGGTTTCGCGTGCGACCTTCAAGCGCGACCTCGAGTACCTCAAGGACCGCATGCATGCCCCGATCGTCTACGACCGGCAGGAGGAAGCGTACCGTTTCGATGCCGGCGTCGCGGACCGCGAACTCTGGCAGCTCCCCGGGCTCTGGTTCACGGCCGACGAACTGCAGGCGCTGCTCACGATGGACCGGCTGCTCGGCGACCTGCAGCCGGGCGTGCTCGCGGAACTGATCGCGCCGCTGCGCAAGCGCCTGCGCGAGCTGCTCGAATCCGGCGAGCATTCGGCCGCGGAGATCGCCAAGCGCATCCGCATCCTCGCCATCGGCTCGCGCAGCGTGGAGCCCGCGCACTTCCGCGCGCTCAGCACCGCGCTCTTGTCGCGCCGGCGCCTGCAGATCCGGCACTTGCGGCGCCGTGACGGCGAGCACCTCGCGCGCGAGGTGTCGCCGCAACGGCTCGTCCACTACCGCGACAACTGGTATCTCGACGCCTGGTGCCACATGCGCCAGGCACTGCGCACGTTCGCGGTCGACGCGATCGAATCCGCGAGCGTGTCCGGGAAGATCGCGAAGGACGTGTCCGAGGAGAGGCTCGAGCGTCATCTGGCGAGCGGGTACGGGATCTTCTCGGGGACCGGGACACAGCAGGCCGAACTCCTGTTCAGCGCGGAGCGCGCCCGCTGGGTGGCGCGGGAAACGTGGCATCCACGACAGGAAGGCACCCTGCGACCCGACGGCAGCTATCTGCTCAAGCTGCCTTATTCGCAGGAGCCCGAGCTCGTGATGGACATCCTTCGTCACGGCCCCGAGGTACAGGTGCTGGGGCCGCAGTCGTTGCGCGACGCGGTCGCGGTGAAACTTCGGACCGCCGCCGCGCTCTATTGATCAAGGCGAAGCGAGCCTTGGCAGCGGCACGCGACGCTGAAAACTTTTCAAACGGATCCACGGAAGGGTCTGACCATGCAGCACCAATTCGCCGCGCCTCGCGCGCGGCTCCGACTTTTCGGCTCCGTCGTCGCGGTCGCGCTGGGCTCCTGCGGAGGTGGCGGCGGCGGGGGGGACGATGGCGGCGGCACGCCGCCTCCGCCCCCGACGCTCCCGACGCTCCCGACGCTCCCGACGACGACCTCGAGCTCGGCCACCGCCTATGCGGTGCCGACCTCGACCGGCTGGCAGGTCGTGCCGCTGCTGACCGTGGGCGACAACCCCGACGGGTCCGTCTACGCGATGGTTGGCAAGCCCGACGGCCTGGGCGCCATCGCCGGACGGTACACCGACACAGGCGAACTCGTCGAGGCATCGACCTACATGACGATCTTCCTGGACCACGAGTTGCCCGGCAATCGCGGGATCGCCCGCGCGCACGGCACGAAGGGCGCGTTCGTGTCGCAGTGGACCGTCGAACTCGACACGCTGCAGACGACCGCGGGCCGCGATCTCGCGACCCGCGTCTTTCGCTTCGCGGGCAGCGACTGGAGCGATGAGACCGGCACGGTCGTCTTCGACCGGCTCTGCTCGGCCGACCTGCCGCCCGCGGGAGCGCTGCGCAACACCCAGTCCGGCAATGGTTACGACGGCCGTCTCTTCCTGAACGGCGAGGAGACCGACGAAGGCAGCGCGTGGGCCTTCGTCGTCGGGGGCGCCGACCACGGCGACGCCTACGAGCTGCCGTACATCGGCAAGTACGCGCACGAGAACGTGCTGCTGCATCCGGCCTCCGGTGACCGGACCATCGCGGTGAGCCTCGATGACACGAATCCGGGGCAGGTGTATGTCTATGTCGGCACGAAGTCGAACACGGGCAACGCGGTCGAGCGCGCCGGCCTGCACGGAGGGAAGCTCTTCGGCATCCGCGTGACCGACGGCGGGCCCAACTACGGCAGCGGGGCCGTGCCGATCGAGGACGCCGGTGCCATCGATGGCGGCTTCGAGCTGGTCGAGGTGACCGACGCCGCGCTCGGTACCGGCGCCGTGCTGCAATCGACCTCCGTGGCCCGGGGCATCACCGAGTTTGCGCGTCCGGAGGACGGCGCCTGGGACGTCGGCGATGCGCGCACGTTCTACTTCGCGACCACCGGGGCGCCCGTCAACGGCCAGGTCCAGACGCCGCGGCTTTACCGGCTGGTGTTCGATTCGATCGATGCACCGACGGGCGGCACGATCGAGCTCGCCCTCGACGGTGGCAGCCTCACCGGCACGGACGGTGCTGCCGGGAAGGGCTTCGACAACCTCACGGTCGACGCTGCCGGTCGGGTGTTCATCATGGAGGACGGCGGCGCCGACGCGCACGTCTCCAAGGTGTGGCGGTTCGACCCGGCGACGTCGAACACGGTGCAGGTGCTCGAGGCCGACCGCGACCGCGTGCTGTCGGGAGGTGCGGACTTCCTCGCGACCGCCGAGGAGCACTCCGGCGTGATCGAGGTGACGGACCAGGTGCGGGGCGCCGACTGGTTCGATTCGGCTCGCCGCTACTACCTCGGCACGCTGCAGGTGCACTACCCGCTCGAGGAGGCGCTGTTCGAGGGTGGGCAGATCTACCTGTTTGCCTCGCCGCGCTGAGTGTTCGATGCGCGGTCGGCGCCGAAGCTTGCAACCGGTGTACGCTTTCGGAAAAACGCCGCCGGGACGCCGGTCGAAGGAGCCACCATGAAGACCCGCGCCGCGGTCTGCCACAAGGCCGGCCAGCCGCTCAGTATCGAGACCGTCAACCTCGACGGGCCGCGCGCCGGCGAGGTGCTGGTCGAGATCAAGGCCACCGGCATCTGCCACACCGACGAGTTCACGCGCTCGGGCGCCGATCCGGAAGGATTGTTCCCGGTGATCTTCGGTCACGAGGGTGCAGGCATCGTCGTCGATGTCGGCGCGGGCGTCACGTCGGTCGCGAAAGGCGACCACGTGATTCCGCTCTATACGCCCGAGTGCCGCCAGTGCAAGTCGTGCCTGTCGCGCAAGACGAACCTCTGCACGGCCATCCGCGCGACGCAGGGCAAGGGCGTCATGCCCGACGGCACGAGCCGCTTCTCGCTCGGCCAGGACACCATCCACCACTACATGGGGTGCTCGACGTTCTCGAATTTCACGGTGCTGCCCGAGATCGCGGTCGCGAAGGTCCGGGCCGACGCGCCGTTCGACAAGATCTGCTACATCGGCTGCGGCGTGACGACCGGCATCGGCGCGGTCATCAACACGGCCCGGGTCGAGCCGGGCGCCAACGTGGTCGTCTTCGGGCTGGGCGGGATCGGCCTCAACGTGATCCAGGGCGCGCGGCTCGCGGGCGCGAACATGATCATCGGCGTCGACCTCAACCCCGCGCGGAAATCGCTCGCCGAAAAGTTCGGCATGACGCACTTCGTCAACCCGAAGGAGGTCGAGGGCGACCTCGTGCCGTACCTCGTCTCGTTGACGGACGGCGGCGCCGATTACAGCTTCGAGTGCGTCGGCAACGTCGACCTCATGCGCCAGGCGCTCGAGTGCTGCCACCGCGGCTGGGGCACCTCCGTGATCATCGGGGTGGCCGGGGCCGGCCAGGAAATCAGGACGCGACCGTTCCAGCTCGTAACCGGGCGCGTCTGGAAGGGCACTGCGTTCGGCGGCGCCCGCGGCCGCACGGACGTGCCGAAGATCGTCGACTGGTACATGGACGGCAAGATCTGGATCGACCCGCTGATCACGCACACGATGCCGCTCGACCGGATCAACGACGCTTTCGACCTGATGCACAAGGGCGAATCGATCCGCAGCGTCGTGACGTTC
>CAVQQX010000169.1:0-7298 GCA_963714645.1 uncultured Gammaproteobacteria bacterium | reverse complement strand
GATCTCTCCCGCGCGAGCGCGAGGGATCGAGCGCCGGTTCGCGCGCGAGGCGGCCGACATGAAAGTGCCGGAAGATCCGTTCAACGCCATCGTGGCGCCCGGCGGGCAGGTCTTCTGCGCGCTCGAATGCGCGTCACCGCCGGCTCGGGCTCGAGCAACGGCCGCTACCCTCCGCGACGCCTCGCTACGAGGTGTGGATCGTCGAAGACGCCGGTCAGGATTCCGTTGCGAGCAGCGTGCCTTCGGCGGCCGTGAGCTGCTGGAACAGCGCCGACAGGCGCGCCGTCACCGGGCCCGGCTCGCCCGGGCCGATCGTGCGGCCGTCGACCGGAGGGCGGCGCGGCAGCCCGCGCCGCGCGCCGGCATCTCAGGACACGGGCTTGCGGAAGCGGTAGACGAACTGGTCCGTCTTGCCGCGCACGGCCTCGTCGAAGACGACCTTGGTGCGGTCGTCGGTGGCGTGCTTCAGGATGTCGCTCGACGCGTCGAATACGAAGCCGGCCTTCGCGAAATCCCGCCGCACGACGGCGGGGTCGATGCGATGGATGTCCGCGTCCGTCGTCGGGTTGCCGCCCGCGTTCGCGACGTGGTCCTGGATCACGACGACGCCGCCCGGCTTGAGCGCCGCATAGAGCCGGGCGACGAGTTCGTCGGCATTCGTGCGGTCGAACCCGCCGTCCTTCGGCCGCCAGTACGCGTCGTGGTAGCTCATGACGCAGATGGCCGCGTCGAACGAGTTCGCGGGCAGCTCCAGGTCACCGACCTCGGCCGTCACCTGGCGCACGTTGCCGAGACGGTCGTTCGCATAGCGCTCGGCGATGCCCTGCGCGGCGAACCTGGCATAAGGCGGATTGTTCCAGGCGACGACCTCGCCCTTCACTCCGACCGCGCGCGCCAGCAGCTCGGTGTTGTAGCCCCCGGCCGAGAAGACGTCGATCACTTTCATGCCGGGCCGAACACCGAGGAATTCGAGTACCTCGCGGGACTTGCGGCGCTCGTCCTGCTGACGGTCGGCGGCGGGCCGATCCGTGCTCGCGTACGCCGCGTCCAGTGCCGCCTTGTCGGCGGGCGGCGCCTCGCCCGCCGGCGTGCCGGCTTGGGCGACGGACACGGCGCACAGGACGGCGGCGAAGGCGGCGACCAAGCGTCGTGGCGATGCATGTCTGTTCATCGAGGGCGTCTCCTGGTGCATTCGATTGGTTGTTTGCCGTGTCGTTGCGGTCGGCCCGCCGTGCCGTCTCGTCAGACCGCCTGCGCGTGCCCCGCGAGCACGCGACGGAACTCCTGAGCCTCGCGCAGCATCCACTGGCGGAACCGGGCGATCACCGGTTCCTGGACCCGCGACTCCGGAACCAGCAGATGGTAGTGGACGTCGAGTGTCATGACGCGCTGAAACGGCAGGACGAGATGTCCCTGCGCCAGGTCGTTGGCGGCGTAGGCCAGCCGGCCGAGTGCCACGCCCTGCCCCTCGCAAGCCGCCTGCAGTGCGAGGTGGCTGTCGTCGAAGCTCAGCACGCATTCGACTTCGACCGCAGGCGCCCCTGCCTCGCGCAGCCATTGCGTCCAGGTCGGCGGCCGGCCGGCGCGACGCATCGAATCGTCGTTGAGGAGCCGCACGCGCGCGAGATCTGCGGGCCGTCGCAGCGGGTGCTTCTTGAGGAAAGCCGGGGCGGCGACCGGCGCCACCATCTCGTTGAACAATTCCTCGGTGATCACCGAGTCGAAGCCGTGGCGGCCGAGCCGGATGCCGACGTCGACCTCGTCGCGGTCGAAGTCGATCGGGGCGGTCCCGGTCACCACCCGGATCCGGACCAGGGGCAGCGCCGTGGTCAGCGCAGGCAGCCGTGGCAGCAGCCAGCGCGTTGCGAATGCCGGAGTCGCCCCGATGACGAGTTCACCCTCGCGCCCTTCGGGACGCAGCGCCTGGACGCCGCGGGCGATCCGCTCGAAGGCTTCGCGAAAGTGCTCCGCCGCGAGATGGCCGTCGCGCGTGAGTTCGAGCCGGCGACCCGACCGCTGGAACAGCGACACCCCGAGGAATTGCTCGAGGCCGCGGATCTGGTGGCTGATCGCCGCGGGGGTCACGTGCAGTTCGCGAGCCGCCTTGGTGAAGCTCAGCGAACGGGCCGCGGCGTCGAACGCGCGCAGGGACGTGAGCGGTGGCAACGAACGCGGCATGCATGATTTCCTTTCAGGTGCGGTGTGACGAATGCTAGTTTCCCGGGACCGAACCCTCACACCTATGCTCGCTGGGCTAGTGAGACATCCGAAGCTGCACCCGAGTCTGCGCCCGACGGGCGCCTGCCTCTTCCTCGACGTCGACGGCACCCTGATCGAGCTCGGTGCTGCGCCCGACGCGGTGTGCGTCGATCCCGGCACGTTGCAATTTTTACACGACGCCGCTGAGGTGCTCGACGGGGCGGTTGCCCTCGTGAGCGGACGTTCACTGGCGCAGCTCGAAGACCTGTTCGGCGCGTCGGGGTTCCCTGCCGCCGGCCTGCACGGCATGGAAAGGCGCGATTCGCAGGGCCGGTTGCACGTCCACCCGAGCGAGCCGCTGCCCCCCCGGCTCGTCGACGAGCTCGGCGAGATCGCCGAGCGACACCCGGGACTGCTGCTCGAGGACAAGGGTCGGGCGGTGGCGCTGCACTACCGGCACGCCGCCAGCCTGCAGGAGATGCTCGAGCGCGAGGTCGACGCGCTGGCACGCCGGCACGGCCGCGGCGAGGTGCAGGTTCAGCCAGGCGCCTATGTACTCGAACTCAAGCCTTCGGGTATCACCAAGGCCCATGCGATCGAAGCCTTCCTGCTCGAACCTCCCTTTGCCGGCCGCAAGCCCATGTTCGCCGGCGACGACCTGACCGACCTGCACGGGTTCGCCGCCGTGGAGCGACACGGCGGGATCTCGATTGCGGTGGGACCGCGCGTGACCGGCATGGTCGCGGTGGCGGGACCGGCAGAGTTGCGCCTGCTGCTCGGCGAGTTCCTCGCGCGCGAGGCGGCCGCATGATGGGTCCGGCACCGGACCTCGACCTGGGGGTGATCGGCAACTGCGAGGTCGCGGGCCTCGTCGACCAGCTGGGGCGCCTCGTCTGGGGCTGCCTGCCCCGGCTCGACGGTGACCCCGCGTTCAACGCGCTGCTGACCCGCGAAGGCGGCGACTCGGCCACCGGGGTGTTCGCCGTCGAACTGCAGGGGCAGGCGGAGGCGAGGCGAAGTTACGTGCGCAACACGGCGGTGCTCGAGACGGTGCTGCACGGCTCGCAGGGCGAAGTCGTCCGCGTCGTCGACTTCTGTCCCCGTTTCCGCGGGCGTGGCCGGGTCTTCCGGCCGATGATGTACGTGCGCATCGTCGAGCCGCTCGCGGGCCGGCCCGTCGTCCGCGTGCGCCTGCGCCCGGCGTCGGGCTATGGCGAAGCCGAACCGCTGCGCCACTCCGGGTCGCACAACATCTGTTTCTTCACGTCCTCGGTGCGCTATCGCGTGACGACCAACGCCTCGCGCACCGCGGTCGCCGACGGCTCCTGGTTCGTGCTCGACGCGCCGACCGCGTTCGTGATCGGCCCCGACGAGACGCTCGACGAGGCGCCGCTCACGATCGCACGCAGGTTCCGCGATGCCACGGTCGAGTACTGGCAGGAGTGGGTGCGCAGCCTCGCGATCCCGATCGAATGGCAGGAGGCGGTCATCCGCGCGGCGATCACGCTCAAGCTCTGCACTTACGAAGACACCGGGGCCGTGCTCGCGGCGCTCACGACCTCGATCCCCGAGCACGGCGGCAGCGAGCGCAACTGGGACTACCGCTTCTGCTGGCTGCGCGACAGCTACTTCGTGATCCAGGCGCTCAACCGCCTCGGGGCGACGCGCACGATGGAGGCGTACCTGCGCTACATCGACAACGTGTCGACGCGCTCGCAGCACGGGCCGCTGCAGCCGGTCTACGGCATCGCCGGGGAGACCGCGCTGGCCGAGTCGGTCGCGCTCGCCCTGCCGGGCTATCGCGGGATGGGGCCGGTGCGCGTCGGCAACCTGGCATGGCAGCAGCGCCAGAACGACGTCTACGGCGCCGTCGTGCTGGCCGCGGCGCAGGCGTTCTTCGACCAGCGGCTCACGGCGCCGGGCGACCTCGGCCTGTTCCAGCGACTCGAGCGTCTCGGCGACCGGGCGACCGCGATCTATGCGCAGCCGGACTCCGGTCCCTGGGAATTCCGCGGCATGGAGCGCACGCACACGTTTTCTGCTGCGATGTGCTGGGCGGGCTGCGACCGCTTGCAGCGCATGGCCAGAGTGCTCGGCCTGCACGAGCGTGCGGCGCACTGGGGCCAGCGTGCCGCCGCGATGCGCGAGACCATCCTCGGCCGGGCGTGGAACGAGCAGCAGCAGGCGTTCTCCGGCAGTTTCGGCGGCGACGAACTCGACGCGACCTCGGTGCTGCTGCCCGAGCTCGGCATCGTGAGCGCGAGCGATCCACGGTTCCTCGGCACGCTCGCGGCGGTCGAACGCGACCTCAAGCGCGGCGACTGGCTGTACCGTTACCGCCATCGCGACGACTTCGGGACGCCTGTCACCGCGTTCACGATCTGCGCCTTCTGGTACGTCAATGCGCTCGCGGCCGCCGGGCGCCGCGAGGAAGCGCGCGAGCACTTCCAGCGGCTGCTGCAGCACCGGACCTCGCTGGGGATGCTGTCGGAGGACATCGACCCCAACACCGGCGAACTCTGGGGCAACTTTCCGCAGACCTACAGCATGGTCGGCATCATCAACTGCGCCGTGCGGCTCAGCCGGCCGTGGGAGGACGTGCTGTGACGCGGCTCGTCACGGTGTCGAACCGCGTCACCGTGCCCCGGCGCGTACTGCCGCCCGGCGGCCTCGCACTCGGCGTGCACGCGGCGATGCAGTCGCGCGGCGGGCTCTGGTTCGGCTGGAGCGGCGAGATCGCAGAACGCGAGCCCGACGCGGCGCGCATCGTAATCCGCGACCGGATCACCTACGGCACGCTCGACCTGACTCAGGCGGACTACGACGAGTACTACCTCGGTTTCTGCAATGGGGCGATCTGGCCGCTGTTCCACTACTTCCTCGACACGCTGCGCTACCAGGACGAGCAGTTCGAGGCCTACCAGCGCGTCAACCGCACGTTCGCGCGCCAGCTGCACCCGCAGCTCAAGCCGGGCGACCTGGTCTGGGTGCACGACTATCACCTGATACCGCTCGCGCAATACCTGCGCGAACTCGGCGTCACGCAACCGATCGGCTTCTTCCTGCACATCCCGTTTCCGCACATCGAGGCGCTGCGCGCATTGCCGGTCTACGGCGAACTCATGCGCTGGCTGATCGAGTTCGACCTGGTCGCGTTCCAGACCGAGCGCGACCTCGACTGCTTCCGGACCGCGGCGGTCGACCTCTGGGGTCCCGACGCGCTCGGCGAGGACGGCAGCATCGTCGCGTGCGGCCGTCGCACGGCGGTCGATCACATTCCGATCGGCATCGACGTCGACGGCGTGCACGCCGCGGCCGCGACCGCCCAGGCGACGGAGTCGGTGCAGCGCATGGTCACCGGGCTGCTCGGCCGCCGCTGCGTCATCGGCGTCGACCGGCTCGACTACAGCAAGGGCCTGGTCGAGCGTTTCCAGGCCTACGACCGTTTCCTCGACGCCTTCCCCGAGAACCACGGCCGCGTCACGTACCTGCAGATCGCGCCCGTGAGTCGTGGCGACGTCCGGGCCTATGCGCAGATCCGCGCGGAGCTCGAGCGAGCCACGGGTCGCACCAACGGCAAGTACGCCGACACCGACTGGACGCCGATCCGCTACCTGAACCGCAACTACCCGCACCCCAGCGTGCTCGGGTTCATGCGGTCCGCCCAGGTCGGGCTGGTGACGCCGCTGCGCGACGGCATGAACCTCGTCGCGAAGGAGTTCGTCGCCGCGCAGGACCCCGACGATCCGGGCGTGCTGATCCTGTCGACGCTGGCCGGGGCGGCGCGCGAACTCTCGGGCGCCCTGCTGGTGAACCCGAAGGATACCGGGGGCGTCGCTCGGGCGATCCAGCAGGCGCTGCAGATGCGGCTGCCCGAGAGGCGCGAGCGGCACGGCCAGATGCTCGAAATCCTGCGCCGCAACGACATCACCGCCTGGCACACGCGATTCGTGGACCGGCTCGAGGCGACCGGGACCGCGACGCCTGCGCCGATCCTGCCGGCGCGCCTGACCGGCAGCAGCTGACCCGCAGCTGCGCGGCCGGTTCCCGAGCACCGCCGGGGTGATTGTCCTGCGCGGTAAGGCGCTATCCTTGCGTCCACGGCACGGGCCTGCTGCAGCTCCCGCGCCGCAGCACCGGGGGACGAATGAAGATCCAGGTGAAGCATCCGCTCAGGACGGACGTGGCGTCCGCCTTCAAGCTCTGCACCGACCAGAAGTCGCAGGAAGCGATCTACGCCGAGCTCGGCGGAACCGAGCTGCGGATCAAGCGCGAGGGTCGTGCGCCCAACGTCAAGCTCCGGATCACGCGGCGGATGCCCGCGAACCCGCCCGCGGCGCTGCGCAAGTTCGTGCCGACGACCAACGAAGTCGCGCACACCGAGCACTGGGGCGTGGACGGCAAGGGCTACGCGGCGGACATCGTCGTCGAAATCCGCGGCGTGCCCGTCAGGATCGTGGGCACCAAGATCCTGCAGCCGGAGAACAGCGGCTGCAGCGTCGCCTGGAACTTCGACGTCACGAGCGGCATCCCGCTGGTCGGGGGCCTGATCGCGTCGTTCGCGGGCGACGAGATCCGCAAGAGCCTCGAGGACGAATATGCCGTGCTCAAGGCCTCGGCCTGAGGCGGTTGCGATGCACGGCCTGATGATGGACATGCCGCTGCTGGTGACCCCGCTCCTGGTGACCGGGATCACGCGGTTCGCCGCAAGGAACTTCGCCGCCCGCGAGGTCGTCCCGGTCACGCACGACGGCCCGCGTGACCGGGCATCCGGCGGCAGGGCGCCTGCGTGCACGTGCGCGTCTCTGGAGTTTGGCGGAACGCTATAGGACGCGTCCTGCACGGCCCGCTTCGCACCCAAATCTGTGACGGCGCTCATGTGTTGAATCATTCGACTTGAGCAGTGCGTCGCGGTGAACCACTCTCTGCTCCGTCTCGCGGTGCCGACGGAGCACTTGCAATGTTGAGGATGGACCCATCATCGTTGCGTCAGGCTGCCGCAAGGCTGCGCGAAGTCAATGACGACCATGCGGCCTGGTACGAAAGCCTGCTGCGTTCCATCTTCTGCGACGTGCCGGACGCCCTGGAGGCGTCGGGCC
>CAVQQX010000168.1:0-3789 GCA_963714645.1 uncultured Gammaproteobacteria bacterium | reverse complement strand
GGCGAGGTTCGCGGGAGGTATCCGCAACTCGGCGGCCGACGACTCGTGCACGAGGTCGTCCGTCGCATGATCGACTACGTCGTGAACGACCTGATCGATGCCTCGGCGGCGGCACTCGCCGCTGCCGCACCACGCAGCGTCGAGGACGTGCGTGCGCGTCCGCAGCCGTTGCTCGCTTTCAGCGACGCCGTGCGCGAGGAACACCTCGAGCTCAAGCGCTTCCTGCGCGAACGGCTCTACCGACACTACCGGGTGCTCAGGATGACGACCAAGGCGGGTCGCGTCGTGCGCGGCCTGTTCGACGCGATGTTCGCGGACGTGGACCTGATGCCGACCGAGCACCAGGAGGCCGCACGCAGGTTGGAAGCCGCGGCGGGCGCGAACGGGCGGGCGCGGGCGGTCGCCGACTACATCGCCGGCATGACCGACCGGTTCGCGATCCTGGAGCACCGGCGCCTGTTCGAACCTTCGGAGCGGACCTGAGCGATCCGGCGCTGTCCATGAACCCCACGCGACGCTTCAAGCAGGTCGACGTCTTCACCGCCGAGCCCTACCGCGGCAACCCCGTTGCAGTCGTCCTCGACGGCACCGGCCTCACCACGGCGCAGATGCAGGCATTCACCGACTGGACCAACCTGTCCGAGGCGACGTTCCTGCTGCCACCGACCGCGCCCGGCGCCGACTACGCCGTCCGTATCTTCTGCCCGGGTCGCGAGCTGCCGTTTGCCGGGCACCCGACGCTCGGCAGCTGTCACGCGTGGCTCGAGGCGGGCGGGCGTGCTCGCGCCGGCCACGTCGTGATCCAGGAGTGCGGCGCAGGTCTCGTGCGGATCCGTCGCGCCGGCGACCGGCTCGCGTTTGCCGCGCCCCCGCGACAGCGATCCGGTCCGCTCGATGAGGACGCACTGGCTCGGCTCGCCGTCGGCCTGGGCATCGAACGGGGCGACATCGTGGCGCACGCCTGGTGCGACAATGGGCCTCCGTGGCGCGGCGTGATGCTGCGATCCGCTGCGGACGTGCTGGCCCTGCGTCCGGACGCCTCCGTGCTGGCCGGTTGGTTCGTCGGCGCCGTCGGTCCGCACGCGGCGGGCGCAGGACTGGCGACGGACTTCGAGGTGCGCGCGTTCTTCCCGGGAACGCACGGGGTGATCGAGGATCCCGCCACCGGCAGCCTGAATGCCGCGCTCGGGCAATGGCTGGTCGAGGCCGGCCTCGCGCCGTCGCGTTACGTTGCACGCCAGGGTACGGCGTTGCATCGCGCCGGCCGGGTCCACGTCGAGCGCGACGAGCATGGCGCTACCTGGATCGGAGGCGGCTCCGTCACGTGCCTCGACGGCGCGGCGCGGCTCTAGAGTCGGTCCGCCCGCGAGCCTGGAAACGGCGGGTCGGTTTGCCGCAGGCGGCGCGCCTGCACCGGTCGGTTATCATGCGTGGTCCGGACCGGTCACGACCCCGCCGAGCGCACGCGCCACATGCATTTTGCCGCCAAGCCGATTCCCGATCGCGAACGACTGATCTTCGCCCTGGACGTCGCCGATACAGACTCGGCCCGACGGTTGGCGGAACGGCTCGGCGACGCCGTGTCCTTTTACAAGCTCGGCCTCGAGCTCTTCATGGCGGGCGGCTACTTCGAGCTGCTCGACTGGCTGGTCGGACGCGGCAAGAAGGTATTCGTCGACCTCAAGTTCTTCGACGTCCCGGCCACGGTCGGCGCCGCGGTGCGGCAGCTGCGCAATCGTGGCGTGGCGCTCACGACCGTGCACGGCAACCAGGCGATGATGGAAGCGGCGGCGGCTGCGAAGGGCGACGTCAAAGTGCTCGCCGTCACCGTGCTCACGAGCCTCGATCGCGGCGACCTCGACGACCTCGGGTTCGCCGTGGACGTCGAGCAGCTCGTATTGTCGCGCGCGCGCCGCGCGCTGGAGGCCGGTTGCGACGGCGTGGTCTCGTCCGGGCTCGAAGCGCCGCGGCTGCGCGAGTTCATCGACCGGCGCCTGCTGGTAGTGACTCCCGGCATCCGCCCGGTCGAGAACAAACCCGTCGACGACCAGAAACGCACCGTCGACGTCGCGCAGGCCTTCGCCAACGGCGCAGACTACATCGTGGTCGGTCGTCCGATCCGCGACGCCGCCGACCCGCGCGCCGCGGCGGAATCGATCCAGCGCACGATCGCGCAGGCCTTCGACGCGCCGGCGGTGGCGTCATGACCGCGCCGTCCCCGCTGCAGAACGATCTGCTGCTGCGGGCGCTGCTGCGCGAGCCGACGCCGCGCACGCCGCTCTGGATGATGCGCCAGGCAGGACGCTACCTGCCCGAGTACCGGACGACGCGTGCGAAGGCCGGCAGGTTCCTCGATCTCTGCATGAACCCGGAACTCGCCTGCGAAGTCACGCTGCAGCCGCTCGACCGCTACCGGCTCGACGCGGCGATCCTGTTCTCGGACATCCTGACCGTGCCGCATGCGATGAAGGTCGGGCTCGAGTTCGAGGCGGGCGAGGGCCCGAAGATCGCCCGGCCCGTACGCACGGCCGCCGACATCGACCGGCTGCCGATCCCGGACCCGGAAGGCGAACTTCGCTATGTGATGGATGCGGTGCGCACGATCCGTCGCGAGCTGCGCGGGCGCGTGCCACTGATCGGCTTCGCCGGCAGCCCCTGGACCGTCGCTACGTACATGGTGGAGGGCGGCAGCAGCCGCAACTTCGAGCACGTGAAGCGCATGCTCTACGGCGCACCGGCCGAATTGCACCGGCTGCTCGACGTACTCACGCGTGCGACGACGCTGTACCTGAACGCCCAGGTGGCCGCCGGCGCCCAGGCCCTGATGGTGTTCGACACCTGGGGAGGCGCGCTGACGCCGGCCGATTACCGCGAGTTCTCGCTGCGCTACATGCAGCGGATCGTAGAGGGCGTCACGCGCGAGGCGGACGGTCGGCGCGTGCCCGTGATCCTGTTCACCAAAGGCGGTGGCCAGTGGCTCGCGCAGACGGCCGATACCGGTTGCGACGCACTCGGCGTCGACTGGACGACCGACCTGGGCGATGCACGGCGTGCCGTGCTGGATCGCGTCGCGCTGCAGGGCAACCTCGATCCGAGCGTGCTCTATGCGCCTCCGGCACAGATCCGCGCCGAGGTGGCCAAGGTGCTCGCGAGCTTCGGGCGCGGACATGGCCACGTGTTCAACCTGGGCCACGGCATCCACCCCGAGGTTCGCCCCGAGCACGCGCTCGCGATGGTCGAGGCCGTGCACGAGCTGTCACCGGCGTATCACCCGTCCGGTGACCAGTGAACAGTGACTCGTGACAATCAGAGCGTCGTGCTGATGCCGTGTGTCGCATCCCAGGCCTTCTTACATTCCACTGGCCAATAGCCACTTCTTCATGGACATCAGCAAGATCGCCATCGGTGCGGACCCGCCTCGCGACGTGAACGTGCTGGTCGAGATTCCGCAGGGTGGCGTGCCGGTCAAGTACGAGCTCGACAAGGAGTCGGGCGCGCTGCGGGTCGACCGTTTCCTCAACACGGCGATGTTCTATCCGGGCAATTACGGCTTCATCCCTCACACGCTGTCGGGCGACGGCGACCCGGTCGACGTGATCGTCGTGGTGCCGAGCCCGGTCGTCGCGGGAGCGATCGTGCGAGTCCGCCCGGTCGGTGCGCTGATGATGAAGGACGAGGCCGGCGACGACGAGAAGGTCATCGCGGTGCCGGTGGACCAGCTGCACCCCTTCTACGAGGACGTGAAGTCGTACCGCGACCTGCCCGCGACGCTGACCGACCAGATCGCGC
>CAVQQX010000167.1:0-4459 GCA_963714645.1 uncultured Gammaproteobacteria bacterium | reverse complement strand
GCCTCGACAGTTGCGTGTTGGAATATCTCTTCCCATCAGGCACTTGCGTTCGACTGCCGATCCGTCGCGCAAGGCAGGTACACTCCCTGCAATGCATGGAACGCGCCACTTTCTGCTTGCCGCCCTGCCGCTGATCCTGCTCGTCGCCGCCCTGCCGGTGGCGAGCTGCGCGGCAGCCGACCCTTACGCCGACGCCCGCCGCGCGTTCCTCGACGCACGCGCGCAGGCGACCACCGGCCGGCCGGCCATGCCCGCACCCGACAGCGACGCCCTGCGCGCCTATCCGCTGTACCCGTACCTCGAGGCGGCCCGGCTGCAGCGGCGCTTTGCCGACCCGGCGGCGGCCGCGGAAATCGAGGCGTTCCTGCAACGCCACGGCGACCAGCCGGTCGCCCGCTCGCTGCGACGCAGCTGGCTGATGGAGCTTGCCCTGCGCCGGCAGTGGAGCGCGTTCCTCGCCGCCTACCGCCCCGAACTCGACGACACGCTGGCCGCGCGCTGCGGCTCCTTTTCCGCGCGCCTCGCGCTCGGCCGTCTCGACGGGCTCGCGGACAACGTCACGGCGCAGTATGCACTTCTTCTGCAGGTCGACGCACTCGGCGTCGACTGGACGACCGACCTGGGCGATGCACGGCGTGCCGTGCTGGATCGCGTCGCGCTGCAGGGCAACCTCGATCCGAGCGTGCTCTATGCGCCTCCGGCACAGATCCGCGCCGAGGTGGCCAAGGTGCTCGCGAGCTTCGGGCGCGGACATGGCCACGTGTTCAACCTGGGCCACGGCATCCACCCCGAGGTTCGCCCCGAGCACGCGCTCGCGATGGTCGAGGCCGTGCACGAGCTGTCACCGGCGTATCACCAGTCCGGTGACCAGTGAATAGTGACTCGTGACAATCAGAGCGTCGTGCTGATGCCGTGTGTCGCATCCCAGGCCTTCTTACATTCCACTGGCCAATAGCCACTTCTTCATGGACATCAGCAAGATCGCCATCGGTGCGGACCCGCCTCGCGACGTGAACGTGCTGGTCGAGATTCCGCAGGGTGGCGTGCCGGTCAAGTACGAGCTCGACAAGGAGTCGGGCGCGCTGCGGGTCGACCGTTTCCTCAACACGGCGATGTTCTATCCGGGCAATTACGGCTTCATCCCTCACACGCTGTCGGGCGACGGCGACCCGGTCGACGTGATCGTCGTGGTGCCGAGCCCGGTCGTCGCGGGAGCGATCGTGCGAGTCCGCCCGGTCGGTGCGCTGATGATGAAGGACGAGGCCGGCGACGACGAGAAGGTCATCGCGGTGCCGGTGGACCAGCTGCACCCCTTCTACGAGGACGTGAAGTCGTACCGCGACCTGCCCGCGACGCTGACCGACCAGATCGCGCACTTCTTCCAGCACTACAAGGACCTGGAGAAGGGCAAGTGGGTCACGATCGTGAGCTGGGTCGGCACCGAGCGGGCCGAACGCATGATCGTCGCCGGTATCCAGCGCGCAGCCCGCGCCGGCGACGACGTCGCGGCGCATTTCGTGGCGAAGTCCTCGCTCGCGACCCCGCCGCGCCCGGGTCGAGCGCGGCGCAAGCCACGCGCCTGAACCGCGCCGCTCTCGGCGCTTCAGTGCCCGTGCGACGCCGTCGGCGTGTCGTGCACGCGGGACGTGGGCTGGCCCGCCTGCGCCAGCAGTTGGTCCTTGAGTTCGCGCCGCAGGATTTTGCCGACGTTGGTCTTCGGCAGCGTATCGCGGAAATACACGTGCTTCGGCACCTTGTAACCCGTGAGTTCGGTGCGGCAGTGCTCGATCAGCTGGTCCGCGGTGAGTGACGGATCCTTGCGCACGACGAAGAGCGCCACGACCTCGCCCGCGCGTTCGTCCGGTTGCGCGACGGCGGCCGCCTCCCGCACCCCCGGATGCGTGACCGCCACGGACTCCACCTCGTTCGGGTACACCTTGAACCCGGACACCAGGATCATGTCCTTCTTGCGATCCTCGATGTAGACGAACCCGTGCCGGTCGATGTAACCCGCGTCGCCGGTGCGCAGGACGCGTCCGGGCAGCAGGACCTTCGCCGTCTCGTCCGGCCGGTTCCAGTATCCGCGCATGACCTGGGGCCCGGCCACGCACAGCTCTCCCGACTGGCCCTGGGGCAGTTCGTTGCCGGCATCGTCGCGGATCGACACGACCGTCGACGAAATGGGCAGCCCGATCGAGCCGTTGAAGTCCTCGCCCGGGGGATTGATGCAGGCGGCCGGAGAGGTCTCGGTGAGGCCCCAGGCCTGCGTGAGCACGTTGCCCGTGACGCGCTTCCAGTGCTCGGCGACCGCGCGCTGCACCGCCATGCCGCCGCCCAGGCTGATCCGGAGCGACGAGAAGTCGAGCCGGTCGAACCCAGGCGTGTGCAGCAGGGCGTTGAACAGCGTGTTGACCCCGACGAAGACGGTGAACCGATGGCGCGCGAGCTCGCGCACGAACGCCGCGAAGTCCCGCGGATTCGGGACCAGCAGGTTGTGCGCGCCGATCTCGAGCATCGTGAAGCAGTTCGCCGTGAGCGCGAAGATGTGGTACAGCGGAAGCGCGGTCACGGCCACGACGGGTTCGGCCGGGCGTAGTCCCGGCCGGATCCACGCGGCCGCCTGCAGCACGTTCGCGACCAGGTTGCGGTGCGTCAGGATCGCGCCCTTCGAGATGCCCGTCGTGCCACCGGTGTACTGCAGGAACGCGATATCCTCGGGAGCCGGCACGACAGGCTGCAGGTTCTCGAACCGCCCCTGCCGCAGCACCTCGTTGAAGCCGACCGCCCCCGGCAGGCTCCACTCGGGCACCTGCCTGCGCACGTGGCGCAGCGCGAAATTCACGAGCATCGCGCGCGGCTGCCCGAGCAGGTCGCCGGCACCCGTCACCACGATCGTCTCGATGCCGACGTCGTCGCGGACCTGCTGCAGCGTGCGCGCGAAGTTCTCGAGGATCACGATCGCGCGCGCCCCCGAGTCGGCGAGCTGGTGGCGCAGCTCGCGAGGTGTGTACATCGGGTTGGTGTTGACGATCACGAGCCCGGCGCGGAACGCGCCCAGGATGGCCACCGGGTACTGCAGCAGGTTCGGCAGCATGAGCGCGATCCGGTCGCCCGGGCGCAGTCGCGCGACCTGCTGCAGCCAGGCCGCGAACCGCGTCGCGAGCAGGTCGAGCTCACCGTAGGTGAGCGTGCGGTCCATGCAGCTGAAGCACGGACGGTCGCGGTACCGCTCGATGCAGCGCTCCAGCAGCTCGAGCAGCGAGCGGTGCGTGTCCGGGTTGATCTCGGCGGGCACGCCCGGCGGATATTGGCTGAGCCAGATTCGCTCCACGGTCCCTACCTCAGCGTGCGGCGACTGGGCGTGCAGTCTGCTCCAGCAGCGGCACGAGGTATAGCCAGACCGCGGCCAGCAGCTGCGGCTGCGCGCCGGCGGTCGGGTGGATGCCATCGGGTTGCATCAGGCGCTCGTCGAGCGCGACGTCCTCGAGCAGGAACGGCACCAGCGCGACGCGGTGCTTGCGCGCCAGCTCGCCGTAGAGCGCGTGGAACTTGCCCGTGTACGCGGGCCCGTAATTGGGCGGGATCCGCATGCCGACCAGCAGCACCCGGGCCCCGGCCCGCTGCGAGCGGTCGATGATCGACTCCAGGTTGCGGCGGATGTCTGCCACCGGCAGGCCGCGCAAGCCGTCGTTGCCGCCGAGTTCGACGATCACGATCGCGGGTCGGTGCTGCTTGAGCGCGCGTGGCAGACGCGCGAGGCCGCCGCCGGTCGTCTCGCCCGTGACACTGGCGTTGACCACGCGGTGCCCGTAGCCTTTGGCGCTCAGCCGCGCCTGCAGCCGGGCCACCCAGCCCTGCTCGACGCGGATCCCGTAGGCGGCGCTCAGGCTGTCGCCGAGCACGAGCAGGGTGGAAGACGGTGTCGGCGCGCCGGGCACGTCCGCGCGTGCCGGAAGCGTCGCGGCGAATCCGAGCACGAGGGCGAGCGTGAACGAACGAATCGAACCGAATGACGAAACGGTGCTGGCGGCCGAGGGCAGGCCATTCGCGAAAACGGCCGCCGCGCCTGGATGCAGCAGTACCAGCAGGACGCTGCGCGCGAGCAGCGCCTGCGCGGCAACCCGCTGGGCGCGAGCATCCCCGAGCGCACCGCCACCCAGTTCGGTGCGCGACGAAGTGGCGGCGGCCGCGCCATCATCCCGGCCAACATCAACCACCCCGAAATTGAGCCCATGGCGATAGGGCGCAACTTTCTCGTCAAGATCAACGCCAACATCGGCAATTCGGCCGTGACCTCGGGCATAGAGGAAGAGGTCGAAAAGCTCGTCTGGTCGATTCGTTGGGGTGCGGATACGGTGATGGATCTGTCCACGGGCAAAAACATCCACACCACGCGCGACTGGATCATCCGCAACAGCCCCGTGCCGATCGGCACCGTGCCGATTTACCAGGCGCTCGA
>CAVQQX010000166.1:0-15679 GCA_963714645.1 uncultured Gammaproteobacteria bacterium | reverse complement strand
AGTTCGGCCTGCTCGGCATCACGGTCGAGCCGCAATACGGCGGCGCGGTCTCGGCTATCTCGCCCACGTGGTCGCGATGGAGGAGATCAGCCGCGCGTCTGGCAGCGTCGGACTGTCGTACGGCGCGCATTCCAATCTCTGCGTGGAACCAGATCTGTGTGGCAGCGCGATGCAGCGGCAACGCTACCTGCCCTGCCTCGCGCTAGCGGCGAGCATCTCGGGCGCCGGATGAGCGAATCCGGTTCCGGTTCAACGGCCACGAACATGCGCTTGCGCGCGGAGCCGCGTGGCGATCACTACGTGCTGAACGGCAGCAAGATGTGGATCACGAACGGTCCGGCGGGGACGTTCGTCGTCTATGCCACAGTGCACCTGGCGCAGGAATGTGGGCGTCACGGCGTTCATCGTCGAGCAGGGTTTCGCCGGGTTCAGCCCGGCGAAGAAGCTGGACAAGTTCGGCATGCGCGGTTCCGACACGTGCGAGCTCGTGTTCGAGAACTGCGAGGTGCCGGCGGAGGTGGGCGAGGTCGGGTCGGGGGCGAAAGTGTGATGAGCGGCCTGGATTACGGACGTCGTGCTGGTGGGCGGCCCGCCGGGGGCTGACGCCGCGCCTGCCTCGCGCCGCCTGTGTTGCTGCACGGAGCGCCGCCAGTTCGGCGCCCCGATCGGCACGTTCCAGCTCATGCAGGGCAAGTACTTCGCCGACCTCTACACCACGCTCAATGCCTGTGCCGCCTACGTCTACGCCGTCGCGCGCGGCTGCGACGCTCACTGGGATGGACGGCGGCGGGCTGCATCCTGCTCACGGCCGAACGCGCGACGCAGATGGTGCTCTAGGCTATGAGGCGCTGGGCGGCAACGGCTAGATCACGGATTATCCGGCGGGCCGCTTGCTGCGCGACGCGAAGCTCTACGAGATCGGTGCGGACGAGCGGAGATCCGTAGAATGCGATTGGCCGCGAGCTCTACCTCGCGACGGCCGAGAAAGCGCGGCACGGCCGATGGGAGGTCTTTACTGAATCTGCGCGCGAGCCCGCGCCCGCGGCCTCAGCGGTATGTGCCTCAACGCTTCTCGATCGAGCCAGGGACGCCGCGACACGCGGATCCACCAGCGGCTGTATCGATGTGCGCCGGCGCCCGATCAATGCCGCCCGTTCCGCGCTCAGGTATCCGATCGGCACCGCCCCGGCGGCCAGCGCCCGACGCCGCATCGTCTCGGTCACGTCGTAGTGGGTGATCGCCGAGTCCGGCTCCCGCACCCAGTGGCGGCTGATCCCGATTCGTGCGGCGAACGCATGCAGTTCGGCGTCGGTGTCGGCCACGAGCTGCGACCAGTGCACCTCCGCTGTGCCGCGCGCACGGGCAGCGCATGTCGTCGACGTAGACGGTCATTGCGGCTGCTCCGGGATCCGCGCCGTCGCGCAGATCGTCCCAGTTCTCATCGACGATCCGGCGGACTTGCGCCGGGCTTCGTCACCGAGTTCGGTCCGGTTGAAGCGGAAGCGAAACGAAGGCCCCGGTGCACTCCTCGACGAGGCCGCTTCTCGTTCACAAAGCGGCAACCGAACTCGGTGACGAAGCCCGCGCGCAAGTCCGCCGGATCGTCGATGAGAACTGGGACGATCTGCGCGACGGCGCGGATCCCGGAGCAGGACCGCAATGACCGTCTACGTCGACGACATGCGCCTGCCCGTGCGCGCGGGCACAGCGGAGGTGCACTGGTCGCAGCTGGTGGCCGACACCGACGCCGAACTGCATGCGTTCGCCGCACGAATCGGGATCAGCCGCCACTGGGTGCGGGAGCCGGACTCGGCGATCACCCACTACGACGTGACCGAGACGATGCGGCGTCGGGCGCTGGCCGCCGGGGCGGTGCCGATCGGATACCTGAGCGCGGAACGGGCGGCGTTGATCGGGCGCCGGCGCGCATCGATACAGCCGCTGGTGGATCCGCGTGTCGCGGCGTCCCTGGCTCGATCGAGAAGCGTTGAGGCACATACCGCTGAGGCCGCGGGCGCGGGCTCGGCGCAGATTGAAGAAAGACCTCCCATCGGCATGGCGTTTCTCCCTCAGGCCGTCGCGAGGTAGAGCTCGCGGCCAATCAGCATTCTACGGATCTCGCTCGTGCCCGCACCGATCTCGTAGAGCTTCGCGTCGCGCAGCAAGCGGCCCGCCGGATAGTCGTTGATGTAGCCGTTGCCGCCCAGCGCCTGGATGGCCTCGAGCGCCATCTGCGTCGCGCGTTCGGCCGTGAGCAGGATGCAGCCCGCCGCGTCCATCCGGGTGGTGCGCCCGGCGTCGCAGCCGCGCGCGACGGCGTAGACGTAGGCGGCACAGGCATTGAGCGTGGTGTAGAGGTCGGCGATCTTGCCCTGCATGAGCTGGAACGTGCCGATCGGGGCGCCGAACTGGCGGCGCTCGTGCACGTACGGCAGCACGAGGTCGAGGCAGGCGCGCATGAGCCCGAGCGGGCCGCCCGCCAGCACGACGCGCTCGTAATCCAGGCCGCTCATCAGCACTTTCGCCCCCGACCCGACCTCGCCCAGCACGTTCTCCGCCGGCACCTCGCAGTTCTCGAACACGAGCTCGCACGTGTCGGAACCGCGCATGCCGAACTTGTCCAGCTTCTTCGCCGGGCTGAACCCGGCGAAACCCTGCTCGACGATGAACGCCGTGACGCCCTTCGTGCCTGCGCCAGGATCCACTGTGGCATAGACGACGAGGACGTCTGCACCGGGACCGTTCGTGATCCACATCTTGCTGCCGTTCAGCACGTAGTGATCGCCACGCGGCTCTGCGCGCAAGCGCATGCTCATCACGTCGGAACCGGAACCGGATTCGCTCATCGCGAGCGCGCCGAGATGCTCGCCGCTCACGAGGCGGGGCAGGTAGCGTTGCCGCTGCATCGCGCTGCCCCAGCGGCGGATCTGGTTCACGCAGAGATTGGAATGCGCGCCGTACGACAGTCCGACGCTGCCAGACGCGCGGCTGATCTCCTCCATCGCGACCACGTGGGCGAGATAGCCGAGCCCCGCGCCACCGTATTCAGGCTCGACCGTGATGCCGAGCAGGCCGAGCTCGCCGAGACGTGGCCACAGCTCGCGCGGAAACTGGTTCGAGCGGTCGATCTCGTCTGCGCGCGGCGCGATCTCGGTCGCCGCGAAGTCGCGGACGGACCGGCGCAGCATGTCGATGTCCTCACCGAGGCCGAAATCGAATTCGAACATGGCATCCCCGCCGTCTTGCACCGTCCGTAGATGACGCCTACATTGTCCGACAGTACGACTATCCGTCAATGGGCCCGATTATGTCCGATTCCGCCGCACCCGGCTACGACAAGGCACCGCTGTTCGAGCCGCTCACGCGGCAGACGGCATCGCACCGCATCTCTTCCGCGATCGAGCAGAAGATCCTGCGACGCAGCCTGCGTCCGGGCGATCCACTGCCCACGGAGACGGAACTCGCCGGGCAGTTCGCGGTACATCGGTCCACCGTGCGCGAGGCGCTGCGCCGGCTCGAATCCGTCGGTCTCGTCGGGCGCGAAGGCGGCAGCAAGCGACTGCGCGTCACGCGACCGGGCCACGCCGAGACGGCCTCACGCATGGGCCGCACGCTCGCGCTCGACGAAGTGACTTTCATCGAGTTGTGGGAGGCGATGCGCGCGGTCGCTCCGCGGGTCTCCGCGCTGGCTGCGGAGCACGGCACCGCGCCGGGCGTGAGCGCGCTCGAGGCCATCGTCGGCGCGATCGAGAGTTCACGCGGCGCCGACGCAGTCGTCGGTCACGTCGTCGACTTTTTCGGCAAGCTCGCGGAGACGAGCGGCAACCGGGTGCTGATGCTCGCGATGCAGCCCGTCACGCGCCTGCTCGCCCCTTCCCTGCGCCGGATGATCGACCGCGTGCCGCAGGGCCGCACGCGCATCCTCGTCGCCCAACGTTGCATCGTCGAGGCCGTGCGCGAGCACAAGCCCGACGAGGCGGAGGCCTGGATGACGCGTCACGTGCAGGACTTCCGTCGTGGCTACGAGCTCGCGGGCATCGCGCTCGACACCAAGGCCGGGACGGCGTCGATCACGGATTGAGCTGCCGGCAGGCCGCGGTAATCCGTGCCTGCTCGGCGGCCGGCTTGGTGCCCCGGGCCGGACTCGAACCGGCACGCCCTATCAGGCAACGGATTTTAAGTCCGTAGCGTCTACCAGTTCCGCCACCGGGGCCGCGCTGGAATTATGCCCGTTCGGCGCAGCGGACGGCCCGCAGAAGAGCGATCCGGCCCGCGCAGCCGGCGCCTGTCGGGATTGGAACCGGGGGCGTCGCCCGGGGCTTTGGCACGCAGGCAAGCCAAGCCTTACCATCGGCGCATGCTCGAGATCATCGCCCTGCCGGCCCGCCGCTCGTGACCCGGCCCTCCACCGCTTCGCAGGCCTCGCCGATCGCCGACATCCTCGCCGCCGAGGCGAGCACTCCGGGCGCGCTGCTGCCGATCTTCCACGCAGTCCAGGCCCGCTTCGGCTACGTACCCGAGGAGCACATCCCCGAGATCGCACACGCGCTCAACCTGTCGCGCGCCGAAGTGCACGGCACGCTCAGTTTCTATCACTACTTCCGCCGGCACGCGCCCGGGCGCCACCTCGTGCAGGTCTGTCGCGCCGAGGCCTGCCAGGCCGTGCACTGCGAGCGCACGGAGCAGCACGCACGCACCAAGCTTGGCGTCGGCTGGCACGGCACGACCGCCGACGGCACCTTCACGCTCGAGGCGGTGTACTGCCTCGGTAACTGCGCGCTGGGCCCGAGCGTGATGATCGACGAGACCCTCTATGGCCGGGTGACGCCCGAGCGGCTCGACGAGTTGCTCGAGGACTGGCGGGACCGGCCGTGACCCACGTGCGCCTGTACGTCTCGCGCGATGCCGCCGCGCTCGCCGTGGGCGCGGACGAGACCGTACTCGCGCTGCAGACGGCGGCGGCGATGTCGGGCGTGGATGTCACCGTGACGCGTGTCGGCACGCGCGGCCTGCTGTGGCTCGAGCCGCTCGTCGAAGTCGCAGACGAAACCGGCCGCCGCATCGCCTACGGACCCGTGTCCGCGCGCCAGGTGCCCGAACTGGTCGCGGCCGGCCTGTTCAGGGCGGCGCCGCACCCGATGCGCCTCGGTCGGGTCGAGGACCTGCCGTGGTTTGCGCGACAGGAGCGGCTGACGTTCGCCCGCGTCGGGGTGATCGATCCGACGAGCCTGCTCGACTACCTGGCGCAGGACGGCTATGAGGGGCTGCGCCGAGCCATCGCGCTGGCACCGTCCGCCGTCGTGCAGGAGGTGATCGACTCGGGCCTGCGTGGTCGCGGCGGCGCCGCGTTCCCGACCGGCATCAAGTGGAAAACGGTCCTCGAGCAGTCCGCCGATCGCAAGTACGTCGTCTGCAATGCCGACGAGGGCGACTCCGGCACGTTCTCCGAGCGCATGCTGATGGAGGGCGACCCGTTCTGCCTGGTCGAGGGCATGACCATCGCCGGCCTCGCGGTGGGCGCCTCGCGGGGCTACGTGTACCTCCGCAGCGAGTACCCGCACGCGGCCCGGACGCTGCGCGACGCCATCGCGGTTGCACGCGCGAACGGTTACCTGGGCCCCGATGTCTGCGGCAGCGGCCGCGCGTTCGAACTCGAGGTGCGCGTCGGCGCGGGTGCCTACATCTGCGGGGAGGAAACCGCGCTGCTCGAAAGCCTCGAAGGCAGGCGCGCGGAGATCCGCTACCGCCCGCCTCTGCCGGCCATCAAGGGCCTGTTCGGCCGGCCGACGGTGATCAACAACAGCATCTCGCTCGCCTCGGTGCCGCTCATCCTGCAGCGCGGCGGCGCCTACTACCGTGACTTCGGCATGGGCCGGTCGCGGGGCACGATGCCGCTGCAGCTCGCGGGCAACGTTCGTCACGGCGGCCTGGTCGAGAAGGCGTTCGGCGTGACCCTGCGCGAGCTGCTCTACGATTTCGGCGGCGGCTCCGCTTCGGGCCGACCGATCCGCGCGGTGCAGGTCGGCGGACCGCTCGGCGCGTACATGCCCGAGTCGCAGTTCGACACGCCGCTCGACTACGAGGCCTTCGCCGCGGTCGGCGCGATGGTCGGCCACGGCGGCATCGTCGTATTCGACGACACCGTCGACATGGCGCGGATGGCCCGCTACGCCATGGAATTCTGCGCGGTGGAATCCTGCGGCAAGTGCACGCCGTGCCGGATCGGCTCGACGCGCGGCGTCGAGGTGATCGACCGGATCCTGCGCGGCGAGCGGCGCACCGAGAATCTTGCGCAGCTCGAGAGTCTGTGCGACACCATGCAGCACGGCTCGCTCTGCGGGCTCGGCGGCATGACACCCGTCCCGGTCGTGAGCGCCCTGCGGCACTTCGCGGCCGATTTCGCCCGCGATCGCTGACGCGGGCACGGAGTAGCGAGCCATGTTCGCGATAAATCGCAAGGACGCCGGCACCCCCGCTGCGGCGGGCGAACCCGTCACTCTGACGGTCGACGGCACCGAGGTGACCGTGCCCGCGGGCACCTCGATCATGCGGGCCGCGGCCGCCGCGGGGGGCGCGATCCCGAAGTTGTGCGCCACCGAGACGCTCAAGGCCTACGGGTCGTGTCGCGTCTGCCTGGTCGAGATCGAGGGCCAGAAGGGCTACCCGGCCTCGTGCACGACGCTGGCGGCCCCGGGCATGAAGGTGCGCACGCGGAGCGAGAAGCTGTGGCAGCTGCGTCGCGGCGTGGTCGAGCTCTACGTCTCCGACCACCCGCTCAACTGCAATGGGTGCCCGGCCGACACGCACTGCGAGCTGCAGAGTGTCGCCGCCGACCTCGGCGTCACCACGAGTCCGTACGGCTTCGACGGTGCCAACCATTTCGCCGCGCCGAGCGACCGGAGTAATCCCTACTTCCAGTTCGACCCGACCCTGTGCATCGCCTGTTCGCGCTGCGTGCGCGCCTGTGACGAGACCCAGGGCAGCTTCGCGATCACGATCGAGGGCCGCGGTTTCGCATCGCGCGTGGTGGCGAGCCAGGACGAGTCTTTCCGCGAGTCCGAGTGCGTGTCCTGCGGCGCCTGCGTCGAGGCCTGTCCGACCGCGGCGCTGAGCGAGAAGACGCTCGGCGTTCTCGGGCGCCCGGAGCAGGCGGTCACCACGACGTGCGCCTACTGCGGTGTCGGCTGCTCGCTCGAGGCCGAGGTCAAGGGTGAACAGGTCGTGCGAATGGTGCCGAGCCGCGACGGCAAGGCGAACCGCGGGCACGCCTGCGTCAAGGGTCGCTTCGCCTACGGCTACGCGACGCATGCCGACCGGATCACCACGCCGATGATCCGCCGCCACATCGACGACCCCTGGCGCGCAGTCGACTGGGAGGAGGCGTTCGAGCATGCGGCCTCCGAGTTCAAGCGCATCCAGGCGCAGCACGGGCGGCACGCCGTCGGCGGGATCACGTCTTCGCGCTGCACCAACGAGGAGACGTTCCTGGTGCAGAAGCTCGTGCGGGCGGCACTGGGCACCAACAACGTCGATACCTGCGCCCGGGTCTGTCATTCGCCGACCGGCTACGGCCTCAAGCACACCCTCGGCGAGTCGGCGGGGACGCAGGCGTTCGATTCGGTCATGAAGGCCGACGTGATCCTCGTGATCGGCGCCAATCCGACGGACGGCCATCCGGTGTTCGCGTCGCGGATGAAGCGACGGCTGCGCGAGGGAGCGAAGCTGATCGTCGCGGACCCCCGCGCGATCGATCTCGTGCGCACGCCGCACGTGCAGGCCGACTTCCACCTGCCGCTCAAGCCGGGCACGAACGTCGCGCTGATCAACGCGCTCGCGCACGTGGTCGTCACGGAGGGCCTCGTCGACGAGGCGTATGTCGCCGAACGCTGCGAACCCGCCCCCTTCCGGCGCTGGCGCGAGTTCGTCGCGCAGCCGACGAACTCGCCGGAGGCCACGGCGGCCGTCACGGGTGTCGCGGCCGAACTGGTGCGTGGCGCAGCCCGGCTCTACGCCACGGGCGGCAACGGTGCGATCTACTACGGACTGGGCGTGACCGAGCACAGCCAGGGCAGCACCATGGTGCTGGGCATCGCCAACCTGGCGATGGCCACGGGCAACCTCGGGCGCGAGGGCGTCGGGGTCAACCCGCTGCGCGGCCAGAACAACGTGCAGGGTGCCTGCGACATGGGCTCGTTCCCACACGAGCTGGCGGGCTACCGGCACGTGTCGGACCCGTCCGTCCGCGCACTGTTCGAGTCGTCGTGGGGCGTCCCGATCGGCGCCGAACCCGGCCTGCGCATCCCGAACATGTTCGAGGCCGCGCTCGACGGCACGTTCCGTGCCCTCTACGTCCAGGGTGAGGACATCGCGCAGTCCGACCCGAACACGCAGCACGTCACCGCCGCGCTCGCGGCGATGGAATGCGTGGTCGTGCAGGACCTGTTCCTCAACGAGACCGCCAAGTTCGCCCACGTCTTCTTCCCGGGATCGTCGTTTCTCGAGAAAGACGGCACTTTCACCAACGCCGAACGCCGGATCTCCCGGGTCCGCCAGGTGATGCGCCCGCTTGCCGGTCTCGCCGACTGGGAAGCCACCATCGGGTTCGCGCGCGCACTGGGTTACCCGATGGAGTACTCGCACCCGTCGGAGATCATGGGCGAGATCGCGCGCCTCACGCCGACTTTCGCCGGCGTGTCGTACGAAAAGCTCGACCGCCTGGGCAGCATCCAGTGGCCCTGCAACGAGGCGGCGCCCGATGGCACGCCGACGATGCACGTAGGGCGGTTCGTGCGCGGCAAGGGTCGTTTCTACGTCACCGAGTACGTGCCCACGCAGGAGCGCGTCAACGTGCGCTTCCCGCTGATCCTGACCACGGGCCGCGTGCTGACGCAGTACAACGTGGGGGCGCAGACGCGACGCACCGCCAACAGCCAGTGGTACGAGGAAGACATGCTCGAGATCCACCCGCAGGACGCGGAGGACCGCGGCATCGTCTCCGGCGACTGGGTCGGAGTCACGAGCCGCGCGGGCGAGACGGTGCTGCGGGCGACCGTGACCGAGCGCGTGCAGCCGGGCGTGGTCTACACCACCTTCCACTTCCCCGATTCGGGCGCCAACGTGATCACGACAGAGAACTCCGACTGGGCGACCAATTGCCCGGAATACAAGGTCACGGCGGTGCAGGCGGTCAAGGTGCAGCGGCCCTCGGACTGGCAGCGCCGCTTCCGCGAGCGCAGCGCCGAGCAGGTCGCGCTGCTGCCGACGCGGCCGGCCTGACGCATACCGGGCGAGTGTCGCGATGCACGTCGAACGACTCGTGACGATGGCGAACGACATCGGCAGTTTCTTCATCGCCGAATCCGGGCCCGACGCTGCGCCCGAGCAGATCGCGAACCACATGCGGCGGTTCTGGGACCCGCGCATGCGCACGCAGCTGGCCGAGCATGCCGCCGCCGGCGGTCACGGCCTGAGTGCACCCGCGCTCGCCGCGGCACGACTGCTGGCGGGCACGCCGACGACGCACGCCTGAGCCGGCAGCCCGGGAACTCTCGCTGATGGCGATCGCGCCTACGCCGACGTCGCCGCCAGTGCTTGCGCCGCCCGGAGCGTGTTGCCGAGCAGCATCGCGATCGTCATCGGCCCGACGCCGCCCGGTACGGGCGTGATGGCGGACGCGACCTGCGCCGCCTGGGCATAGTCGATGTCCCCGACCAGCCGGTCGCCGACGCGGTTGATGCCGACGTCGATCACCACTGCGCCCGGCTTCACCATGTCGCCCTTGACGAACTCGGGGATTCCGACCGCCGCGACCAGGATGTCGGCGGTCCGGGTGAACGCCCCGATGTCGTTTGTGCGGCTGTGGCACAGCGTGACCGTGGCATCCACGCCCTTGTGCGCCAGCAGGGTCGCCATCGGCTTGCCCACGATGTCGCTGCGTCCGATCACGACCGCATGGCTTCCACGCGTGTCGACGCCCTCGACCTCGAGCATGCGCATCACCCCGGCGGGCGTGCATGGCAGGAACCGCGGCCGACCCTGCTGCAGCAGGCCGACGTTGACCGGGTGAAAGCCGTCGACGTCCTTCGATGCGTCCACTGCATCGAGCACCTGTGACGCGTCGATGCCGTTCGGGAGCGGCAACTGCACCAGGATGCCGTGCACCGTTCGATCGGCATTCAGCCTGGCGATGAGCGCGAGCAGGTCGACCTGCGACGTCGCGGCCGGCAGTCGATGCAGCGTGCTCCTGAGGCCGGCCTTTTCGCAGGCGATCCGCTTGTTGCGGACATACAGCGCGCTCGGCGGGTCGTCGCCGACCAGCACGGCCGCGAGGTGCGGAACGACGCCGGTCCGTGCCACGAGCGCCCGCACGCCGGCCGCATGTCCCGCACGCGTGCGTTCCGCAATCTGCCTGCCGTCGATCACCCGCGCCGTCATCGAGTCGCTCCGGTCCCTGCCGGGCAGTCCCGGTTGCGCGGATCGCCCGGTGGATAAAGCGGATCGCCCGAACCGTGGCGGTAGTACGGGACCGGCAAGGGCGCAAGCGGCGTGTTGCCGAGGATCAGGTCTGCGCTCTTTTCGGCGACCATCATGGTCGGCGCGTAGGTGTTGCCGTTCGTCACGTAGGGGAACACGCTGGCGTCGACGACGCGCAGCCGCTCGAGGCCATGGACGCGCATCGACTGCGGATCGAGCACGGCATCGTCGCCGACCCCCATCCTGGCAGTGCAGGTGGGATGCAGGGCGGTCTCGGCGTCGCGCCGAACCCAGTCGAGCACCTGCACGTCCGTCGCCACGTCCGGCCCCGGCGACAGCTCGCCTGCGTCGAACGGCGCGAACGCCGGTTGCGACAGGATCCGGCGCGCCACCCGGATTGCCTCGACCCACTCCCGCCGGTCCTGGTCGGTCGAAAGGTAGTTGAACTGCAGCGCCGGGGGCACCCGCGGGTCGGTGCTGCGGATGCGGACCCAGCCACGCGCGTCCGAGTACATCGGGCCGACGTGCACCTGGTACCCGCCACCCCGGGCCGGCGACGTGCCGTCGTAGCGAACCGCCATCGGCAGGAAGTGGAACATCAGGTTGGGATAGCGCACGTCGTCGTTGCTGCGGCAGAATCCGCCGCCTTCGAAATGGTTGGTGGCGCCGACGCCCGAGCGCAGAAACAGCCACTGCGCTCCGACCAGCAGCTTGCGCGGCCACGAGATGCCCGGGTTCACGCTGACGGGCTGGCGGTTCGCGTGCTGGACATAGACCTCGAGATGGTCCTGCAGGTTCGAGCCGACGCCCGGGAGGTGCTGCACGACGTCGACGCCGAGCGATTCGAGCGCCGGCGCGTCACCCACGCCGGAGAGCTGCAACAACTGTGGCGTGTTGATCGCCCCTCCGCTGAGGATCACCTCGCCGCCTTGCGCGAGCTGCGTACCGCCGCCCCGCTCGGAGTACTCCACGCCCACGGCCTGCCGGCCTTTGAACACGACCCGCGTGACGAGCGTGCGTGGCTTGACGTCGACCTTGCCCCGGGCCACGGCCGGATGCAGGTAGGCGCGCGCCGCGCTGAGCCTGCGCCCGCGATGGATGTTGCGATCGAACCTGGCGAAGCCTTCCTGCCGGTAGCCGTTCACGTCGTCGGTGCGCGGGTAGCCGGCCTGCCCGGTTGCGGCGAAGAACGCCTCGAACAGCGGGTTGGTCGCCGGTCCGCGCTCGAGCACCAGCGGCCCGTCGCCACCGCGCCAGGGATCGACGCCCGCGAGGCAGGTTTCCATCTTCTTGAAGTACGGCAGGCAGTGCGCGTAATCCCAGCTCGCCATGCCCGGATCGGCGGCCCAGCGTTCGAAGTCGAGTGGGTTGCCGCGCTGGAAGATCATGCCGTTGATGCTGCTCGAACCGCCGAGAACCTTGCCCCGCGCATGTGCGACCCGGCGCCCGTTCATGTGAGGCTCGGGATCGCTCGCGTAGCGCCAGTCGTACGCGGGATTGCCGATCGGCATCGAGAGTGCGGCCGGCATGTGGATCAACGGGTCCCACAGGTAATCGGGCCGGCCGGCCTCGAGCACGAGCACCGTGCGATCGCCGCTTTCGGTGAGCCGGTGCGCGAGTGCGGACCCTGCCGAACCACCACCGACGATCACGAAGTCATATCGACGCGTCTTCATGCCGCCCCGCCGTCCCGGTCGATCATCAGTGCAACCGCGCGCCCTGTCGGCGCAGTTCGGCCTGCACGGCTGCCACCTCGAGCGCCGCGAACGGGCTGCCCGTCCGCAGCGACACCGCGGCCGCCACGCCCGCGCCCTGCCCGCTCACCGCGCAGCACATCATGTTGCGAACCGCGGCGTGCGCGACCTTGTCGCCACCGATGCTGCGCCCGGCCACGAGGAGGTGTTCGACGCCCTGCGGCACCAGCGCCCGGTACGGCACGTGGAAATATCGCCCGGTCGTCGGCAGGATCAGCAGCCCATAGCCGTCGATGAACTCGGGAAAGATGCCGATGGCGTCGTCGAATCGCGCCTGCTCGCGCACGTCGCGCGCGGTCAGGTTGTACCGTGCGTCGATCTTGCGCGTGTCGCGCACGCCGAGCGTCATGCCGAAATTGCGCAGCTTCGCCCGCTCGCACCCGGGCATGAACCGGCGCAGCGCCTCGATCGCGTGCACCGCCTGGCGCCGCCCCGCGATCTCGCCGCGTGTCAGGTCGCCGGGATCGGTGCCGTCCGCGGTGAGGTGGATCATGTTGAGGTACGTGAGGTCGCCCTGGTCGCTGACCGTGCCCCAGGTGCCGGCGATGGTCGCGAGCGAGGCCGGGATCACGCCCGCGGCCACGGCCTGCTTGAACGGCTTGCGCAGGAACGGCGAGAACAGCTCGTCCTCCTTGCCGCTCGTCTGCACCTGCCATTCACCGCCGCCCTTCCAGTCCTGGTAGGTCTGCGGATCGGCCTTGACCGCGGCGAGGAAGCGCTGCTTGTCGACGCCTGACATGGAGAACATCACGGAGACGGACATCATCTCCTCGCGCGGCGTCTTGTGCACACGCGCACCGGCGCGTGCGGCGACGTCCGCGTCGCCGGTCGCGTCGATGACGCGGCGGGCGAGGATCGCCTCGCGGCCCGCCTTGCTCTCGGTCACGATGCCCTCGATGCAGCCGTCGCGTACGAGCGGCGCCACGAAGGTCCGGTGCAGCATGGGTTCGACGCCTGCTTCCTGCACCAGCACGTCGGCGACGTACTTGAACATCTCGGCGTCGAGCGCATGGCTCGTCGACTGCGGCTCGGGCATTGCCGCGCCCATGGCCTTCGCGCGCTCCTCGAATTCGATGCCGATGCCCTCGCTGTCGACCGTGCGCTCGTGCCGGTACCACGCGAAGCCCTCGACGCCCACCTGCGTGATGTTGCCGCCGAAGCAGCCGTAACGCTCGACGAGAGTGGTCCGGGCGCCGGCCCGCGCGGCGGCCAGGGCAGCCGCGAGTCCGCCGGGGCCGCTGCCCACGACGAGCACCTCGGTCTCGTGGACGACGTCGATTTCCCGGGCGGGTTCGGCGATGCGGCGACGTTCTTGCATGTCGTGACGGCCTCGTCGTTCAGGCGGTTCGTGCGCGCCGGCGCGCGAACCGCGCGGTTTCCGCGACCCAGTCGATCGGCTCCACCCTCGGCACGACGACCAGCCAGCCGATGAGTCCGCACAGCGCGACGACGCCCGCGACGACCAGCGCCGAAGTGTAGTGCCCGCTCTGCTGCACGAGATATCCCGTCACGACGGGTGCCGACATCCCGGCGAGGTTGCCGACGCCGTTCTGCAGGCCCATCCAGCGCCCGCTCGCGCGCGGACCCGCGAAGGTCTGTGTCACGGAGGGGTTCGACGGGCTGTTGAGTCCATCCATGACGCCGGTCAGCAGCAGCAGCGCGAGCGGGCGCTGGATGGGCCTGCAGAACAGCATCGCCGGGATGTCGGCACCCGTCGTGACGGATATCTCGTGCCACAGAGCGGCATATAGCTTCGGCGCTGGTGGTCGTCGCGGGCGTCGTCGCGCTGTGCGGAACTACCATCGGCTGGCTGGTCGTCGTGCCGAGGGTGGAGCCGATCGACTGGGTCGCGGAAACCGCGCGGTTCGCGCGCGGCGCGCACGAACCCCTGAACGACAAGGCCGTCCGCAAATGCAGAACGTCGCCCACGCCGAACCCGCCCGGGAAATCGACGTCGTCCACGAGACCGAGGTGCTCGTCGTAGGCAGCGGCCCCGCGGACTCGCGGCTGCCCTCGGCCGCCGCGCGAGCCGGCGCCCGGACCACTCCGTCGAGCGTTACGGCTGCTTCGGCCAGCGACGTCACCGCGCAGGTGGGCGTCGAGGGCGTCGCGTGGTACCGGCACGAGCGCCGCGGTAACTCGACCGGAGGGCATCGGCGGTCGAACCTTCGAGGAGCGCGCCGGAAGGCAGGCGCGGCAATCCCCGAGCCGCAGATCGACGAGCCCTGCGCTCGACGCCGAGATGTTCAAGTACGTCGCCGACGTGCTGGTGCAGGGAGGGCCGTCGACCCCATGCTGCACCGGACCTTCGTGGCACCGCTCACGCGACGGCTGCTGCAAGCGACGGCGGGCCGCGAGGCGATCCTCGCCCGCCGCGTCATCGACGCGACCGGCGACGCGGACGTCGCCGCACGCGCCGGGGCGCGTGTGCACAAGACGCCGCGCGAAGAGGTCCGTCTCCGTGATGTTCTCCATGTCAGCATCGACAAGCAGCGCTTCACCGCGTGCAAGGCCGATGCAGAGCCTACCAGGACCTGGAACGGCGGCGGTGAATGGCGGGTCAACGACGGCGGAGAAAACACAGTTCCTGCGCAAGCCGTTCAAGCAGGCCGTGGCCGCGGGCGTGATCCCGCCCTCGCTCCGCGACCATCGCGGCACCTGGGGCGCGGTCAGCAACAGGGCGACCTCACGTACCTCAACATGATCCACCTCCGCGCGGACGGCACCGATCCCGGCGACCTGACACGCAGCGAGATCGAAGAGGCGCCAGGCGGTGCACGCGATCGAGGCGCTGCGCCGGTTCATGCCCGGTGCGAGCGGGCGAAGCTGCGCAATTTCGGCATGACACTCGGCAGATACGCGACACGCGCAAGATCGACGCACGGTACAACCTGACCGCGCGCGACGTGCGCGAGCAGGCGCGATTCGACGACGCCATCGGCATCTTTCCGAGTTCATCGACGGCTATGGGCTGCTGATCCTGCCGACGACCGGGCGATATTTCCACGTCCAGTACCGGGCGCTGGTGCACAGGGCGTCGAACACCTCCTCGTGGCCGGGCGCAGCATCGGTCGGCGACAAGGTCGCGCACGCCGCGGTTCCATGCGCGACATGATGTGCTGCGCCGTGGCGCAGGCGGCGCGGCGCGGCGGTGGTGTCGCTGCGGACAGGCGGTCGTCGATTTCGCGGCGCTGGAGGTGGCAGCCGTCACCGAGAACTGCGCCGACAGGGCGCGCGGTTGCACTGATCGGACGGCGGGGCGGCGGACGCGTCGATATGACTTCGTGACCGTCGGTGGTGGTTCGGCAGGGTCCGTACTCGCGCACCGGCTCACCGAAAGCGGCGATCGCACGGTGCTCGTGCTCGAGGCCGGCCGGCCTATCTGTGGGACCCGTTGATCCACATGCCGGCCGCACTCTCGATGCCGATCGGCAATCCGCGTACGACTGGCG
>CAVQQX010000165.1:0-3382 GCA_963714645.1 uncultured Gammaproteobacteria bacterium | reverse complement strand
CCTGCGTCTTTTCGCCAACCCGCCATCCGAACGATGGGACCTTGCCGGCACCGCCCATGGTCGCGAAACCGTTCACCAGCTTCTCAACGCTGCAGATGGTCCCGCGCGGGAGCTCACACCCTTGCACCCCAGGTCGTCGAGAAGCTTCGGGACCAATTTTTCGACGGCCTGATGCTGACTTCGTTCAATTCCAATCGGGTTGCGCGTTGATGCGTGGATTCTGAGCGACTATCCCGACCTCGTGCCTGCACAGCGGGGCGCGATCCTCCGTCAGTTGCAGGATCGCCAGGCCACGCTGTCGCCTGACGTCCGGAAGATCGCTCCCCCCGAGGTGTACAAGGCTAGCGTCAGCATGAACGCCGCCTTCGCCCTCTTCTGGGCAAGGCGGTGGAATGATCCGGCGCTCGCTCTTCCCTACAAGCGCGGGTTTCGAGAAGGCTGGTGCCCACTTCTCGAGCAATCTGGTTATGTTATGTACATCTACTGGTTCGGTTGCGTATTGCTAATTGGTACTCGTTCCGATGTTTGCACTCACAAACGATCGACGCGAGTCCCCACACAAATTACCTGTTTCGATTTTTAAAGAGCGCCTCGGAACGAGCCGAGGTGAGCCGCCTATTATGCGGCAGATTCCGCAGCTGTCAATACTGTCGAATCGAGATCCGACGGGGTTTTTCAGCGGTTCACCGGGCCGCGATGGACCGGGTGAATACGGAAGGGGGCGCAGTATAGCTCCGTTCGAAGGGTCGTCAACCATCGCCCGGGAACATTTTCCGGGGGCTGGCGCAGCATCGTTCGCCGCGCCTCGCTGCAAGACCTCGCGCCTATGTGTCGGCGACGAGTCTCACGCGCGCGAGCCGGCGCTTGCCCACCTGGAACACGTGCGTCGTGCCCGCTGCGATCACGCGGGCAGCATCCTCGATGCGTGCCCCGTCGATGCGGACCGCGCCCTGCTTGATCTGTCGCATCGCCTCGCTGGTGCTGGCCACCAGCGCAGCGCCCTTGAGCAGCTGCGCGAGTCCCAGGCCGCCCGGCCCGGCCGCCAGCGTCAACTCGGCAATCTCGTCCGGCAACCCTCCCTGCTGGAAGCGGGCGATGAATTCGTCCCGGGCGCGCAGCCCTGCACCGGTGCCATGAAAGCGATCGACGATCTCGACACCCAGCTCGAACTTGACGTCGCGCGGGTTGCGACCGGCGACGCATTCTTTGCGCAGGCGCACGATTTCGGCGTTGGAACGGAACGAGATGAGGTCGAAATACCGCCACATCAGCTCGTCCGAGACCGACATGAGCTTCCCGAACATCTGTTCCGGCGGGTCGGTGATGCCGATGTAATTGCCGAGCGATTTCGACATCTTGTTGACGCCGTCCAGCCCCTCGAGCAGCGGCATGGTGATCACGACCTGGGGCTCCTGGCCGTACGCCTCCTGCAGCTGCCGCCCGACCAGCAGGTTGAACTTCTGGTCCGTGCCGCCCAGCTCGACGTCGGCCTTGAGGGCCACGGAGTCGTAGCCCTGCACGAGCGGATACAGGAACTCGTGGATCGCGATCGGCTGGCCGCTCTTGTAGCGCTTGGCGAAGTCGTCTCGCTCGAGCATGCGGGCGACCGTGTGGCGGGCCGCGAGCTGAATCAAGCCCGCAGCGCCCATCGAACTCATCCAACTCGAGTTGAACTCGACCGTGGTGCGGTGGGGGTCGAGTATTTTGAAGATCTGGGCCTCGTATGTCCGTGCATTGGCGCGGATGTCCTCGGGCGAGAGCGGCGGCCGCGTGGCATTGCGTCCCGTCGGATCGCCGATCAGGCCGGTGAAATCCCCGATCAGGAAGACTACGTCGTGCCCGAGCCGCTGGAACATCGCCATCCGGTTGATCAGCACGGTGTGCCCGAGGTGCAGGTCGGGCGCCGTGGGATCGAAACCCGCCTTGACCCTGAGCGGCTTGCCGCGCTCGAGTTTCCTGAGCAGGTCGGCCTCGAGCAGGACCTCGGCGGCGCCTCGGCGCAGCTCAGCCAGTTGTTCTACGGCGGGAAGCATGGGTCGTGCGGCTCCGGACGGGCGTTTTGCGTCGCAAGGCGCCGGACTGTAGGGGCTGGCAGGAACGCAGGCAACGCCCGCCGCTGCGTGAAGCGGGTCACGGAACTTTCCCCCACATTGCAACACTCGGAGGAAATTGAGAAATCTGTCGGTTTCCCCGTTGACGCGTCGCATTTGCGCTACTACTTTACGCGGCAAGCCTGTCCCGGGACGTCTCGTGCAACTCTTTGAATCTGCCAATCAGGCCGCCTCCGGGCAGGCCGCAGTCGCCAGTTTCTCCGATTTACGCCAGCGGCTGCTCACACCGGGGAGCCTGCCCGTAGTCGCGACCATCGCGTCGGTCCTGGCCCTCGCGGCCTGGCCGCATCCGTCCACCGGGCCGCGTTCGCTCGACCTGACCCCGCTCGTCGCCGCCCAGGCCGCCGGGACGATGGCGCCCGTCGCGGCGGACGACGGGCCGGACAGCGTCGCTTACACGGTGCAGCGCAACGACACGCTCGACCGGATCTTCCGCACGGTCGGCATCGACATGGCCGCGCTCGCGGAGCTGCGTACACGACCGGAAGTGCGACGCGCACTCGACGTGGTCCGACCGGGCGACATCATCACGCTCACGCACGTCGACGGTGCACTGCTGTCGCTCAACCGCCAGATCAGCAACACGCTGACGTTGCAGGTTGCGCATTCGGACGCCGGCTTCGCCGTCAACTACATCGAGAACCCGCTCGAGACCGAGATCGTCGGCCGCACGGCGACGATCGAGTCGTCGATGTTCGCCGCCGGCCAGGAAGCCGGCATCGCGCCCGAGACGATCCTGACGCTCGCGAACCAGATGTTCGGCTGGGATATCGACTTCGCGCTCGACATCCGCGCCGGCGACCGCTTCGACGTGCTCTACGAGCAGAAGTATCAGGACGGCGAGTACGTCAACGACGGGCGCGTGCTCGCCGCCGAGTTCGTCAACCAGGGCAAGACGCATCGCGCGGTCTGGTTCCACTCGACGGACGGCAAGGTCGAGGGCTATTTCACGCCCGAAGGCAAGGGCATGCGCAAAGCATTCCTGCGCGCACCGCTCGACTTCACGCGCATCAGCTCGGTGTTCAACCCGCGCCGCAAGCACCCGATCACCGGCGTGATCCGTGCGCACAAGGGCGTCGACTACGCAGCTCCCACGGGCACGCCGATCTGGGCCGCCGGCGAGGGCCGCGTCGTGTTCGCGGGGCGCAAGGGCGGATACGGCAACGTCGTCATGGTCGACCACGGCAAGGGCATCACGACGGTCTACGGCCACATGTCGCGGTTCGGCAAGACCGCGCGGGTGGGTCGCGGCGTCAAGCAGGGCGACATCT
>CAVQQX010000164.1:0-13024 GCA_963714645.1 uncultured Gammaproteobacteria bacterium | reverse complement strand
CACCTTGCCATCGACCTGGATCCTGGCACCCAGGCGCACCAGCTCGTCGACGTGCATGAAGCGGTTTTCAAAAATCGTTTCGGTCACCGTGGCCGTGCCCCGCGCAATGCAGTTGAGCGCCACGAACTGCGCCTGCATGTCGGTAGAGAAACCCGGGTATTCGGTGGTGCGAAAGCCCTGCGCCTTGAGCATGGCGCCGCCTGCGCTCGCACGTGGATGCCGCCTCCACCGCCTGCACGCTGGCACCGGCCTCGCGCAGCTTCTCGATCACCGGCATCCAGGTGATCGGCGCGCCCATGGCGCAGCAGCACATCGCCGCCGGTGGCCGCCGCGGCGCACAGGAAGGTGCCGGCCTCGATGCGGTCGGCCACCACGCGGTGGGTGCAGCCATGCAGCCGCTCCACGCCCTGGATGCGGATGCGGCTCGGTGCCATGGCCCTTCGATCCTCGCACCCATCGCGATCAGCATATTGGCCAGATCGGTGACCTCCGGTTCGCGCGCGGCATTTTCCAGCACCGTTTCGCCGTCGGCCAGGGTAGCGGCCATCAGCAGGTTTTCAGTGCCGGTGACGGTAATCATGTCGGTCACGATGCGCGCGCCCTTGAGCCGCGTCCAGCCCGCTTGGGCAGCCTGGCGATGAATGTAACCAGCTTCGACCTTGATCTCCGCGCCCATCGCCTCCATGCCCTTGATATGCTGGTCGACCGGGCGCGAGCCGATCGCGCAACCGCCCGGCAGCGACACCGTGGCCTTGCCAAAGCGGTAGTCGCGGCGCGTGAGCCCGAGCTCGTTCTTCGGCAGGTCGGGATGGCGGACCTTGGGCTTGTTGATGAAGGACATGGTGGTTGGGGAGTGGCCGGTGGATGGTGACTGGTGGGTATGTGGCTAGATGGCGGCGACCGCAGCGACCGACGCACGCCGCTGGTCGCCGAGCTCGGCCAGCACCGCATCGACGATTTCCTTCGAGGTCATCGGCAGGCCGCTGTAGTGCAGGATGGAGTGAAGCTTGGACTTCGGCACGTCCGTCTCGAGCGTGAGCAGCGACCGGAGCTGCGCGTCGCGGTTCTGCTCGACCACGAAGATCTTCTCGTGCGAGGCCATGAAGGACTCGACCTCCTTCGTGAACGGGAACGCCTTGATCCGCATGTAGTCGACCGGGATGCCGCGCTTCGCGAGGATGTCGCGCGCCTCGTTGACGGCCCCGCGGCTGCTGCCGACCGCGACCAGCGCGAGCGAACTCGTCCCGGTCGCCTCGATCACCGGCGGCGGCACGAGGGTCCTGGCGCGCTTGAACTTGCGCACGAGGCGGTCCATCACGACCTGGTACTCCGCCGAGTCCTCGGTGTAGCCGCCGTACTGGTTGTGGCCTGATCCGCGCGTGAAATACGCGCCTTTGGGCGAGACGCCGGGCAGCGTGCGGTACGGGATGCCGTCGTCGTCCGGGTCGAGGTAGCGGTGGAACTTCGGCAGCGCCTCGATCTCCTCCTTCGACAGCACCTTGCCGCGGTCGGGGCGATACGCGTCGTCCCACTCGAGCATCGGGCACATCCAGTCGTTCATGCCGATGTCGAGGTCGGACAGCACGAACACCGGCGTCTGCAGCCGCTCGGCGAGGTCGAACGCCTGCACGGTCATGTAGAAGCATTCCTCGGGGTTCGAGGGGAACAGCAGCACGTGCTTGGTGTCGCCGTGCGAAGCGTACGCGCACATGAGGAGGTCGCACTGCTGCGTGCGCGTCGGCATGCCGGTCGACGGGCCGACGCGCTGGATGTCGAACAGCACCGCCGGGATCTCGGCGTAGTATGCGAGCCCGATGAACTCGCTCATCAGCGAGATGCCGGGACCGCTGGTCGCGGTGAAGGCGCGTGCGCCGTTCCAGTTCGCGCCGAGCACCATGCCGATCGCCGCGAGCTCGTCCTCGGCCTGGATCACGGCGAAGTTGTTGCGGCCCGACTCGGGGTCGACGCGCAGCTTCTGGCAGAACGAGCGGAACGCGTCCATCAGCGAAGTCGACGGCGTGATCGGGTACCACGGCGCCACCGTCGCACCCGCGTACACGGCGCCGAGCCCGGCGGCCGTGTTGCCGTCGATCATCACGTGGCCCCGGGTCTTGTCGAGGCGCTCGACGCGCAGCGGCAGCGGGCACGGCAGGTGCGCCCTGGCGTAGTCGTGACCGAGCTGCACGGCCTTCATGTTGGCGTCGACGAGCGCCTGCTTCTTGCCGTAGCTCTCGGTGAGCAGCTGGCGGATGACCTCGACGTCGATCTCGAGCAGTGCCGCGAGCAGGCCCGCGTAGCAGACGTTCTTCATCAGGATCCGGTTGCGGACGCCGACGAAGTTCTCGTTGCAGATCTTCGCGAGCGGCGCGCCCAGGATCGTGATGTCGTCGCGCGAGAGCACGGCGGAGCGCGGCCAGGTCGAATCGTAGATCAGGTACCCGCCCGGACTCACCTCGCGGACGTCCTTCTGGTACGTCTCGGCGTTCATCGCGACCATGAGGTCGACGCGCCCGGACCGGGCGACGTAGCCGTCACCCGTCACGCGGATCTCGTACCACGTCGGCAGGCCCTGGATGTTGGACGGAAAGTAGTTCTTCCCCATCACTGGCACGCCCATGCGGAAGATGGACTTCATCAGCAGCGTGTTGGCACTGGCGGAGCCGGTGCCGTTCACGTTGGCGAGCTTGATGACGAAGTCGTTTACGCGGTCTTGAGTCGTTGCGGGCTGGGCCATAGGTGGTCTAGTGCGTGGGGCAGGTGGATCGTCGACTTCTGCATGTCCCAGGCTGCCGTCGGGCAGCGCTCGGCGCAGAGGCCGCAGTGAACGCACAGGTCTTCGTCCTTCACCATGACGCGCGCGGTTTGCTTGAGCGGCTCCGACACGTACAGCGGTGCGTGAGGATTGCGGCGCGGCGCCTTGAGCCGCGTCGAGAGTTCTGCTTCCTCACCGTTGTGCGTGATGGTGAGGCAGTCCGTCGGGCAGATGTCGATGCAGGCGTCGCACTCGATGCAGTCCTGCGCCGCGAACACGGTCTGCACGTCGCAGTTGAGGCAACGCTGCACCTCGGCAGCGGTCTGTTCGGCGTCGAAGCCGAGTTCGACCTCGATGTTGATCTTGCGGAACCGCTCGGCGAGGCTCACGTGAGGCACGAGCCGGCGCTCGACCGGATTGTAGTCGTTCTTGTACGACCACTCGTGCAGTCCCATCTTGCGCGACGAGAGATTCAGCGTCGGCGGCAGCCGCTGCGTGACCGGCTGGTCGGAGCAGTAGTTGTGGATCGAGATCGCCGCCTGGTGGCCGTGCTCGACCGCCCAGATGATGTTCTTCGGTCCGAACGCCGAATCGCCGCCGAAGAACACGCCCGCGCGCGTCGACTGGAACGTCGTCGTGTCGACCACGGGCACGTGCCACTTGTCGAAGTCGATGCCCAGGTCGTTCTCGATCCATGGGAACGCATTCTCCTGGCCGATCGCGAGGATCACGTCGTCCGCGGGAATGAACGACTCGCCGGAGACGCGCTCGGCCGTGATGCGGCCCTTCGCGTCGAAGTCGTACTCCATGGTGTCGAACACCATGCCCCGGAGGCGGCCGCCCTCGACCACGAACGCCTTCGGCGAGTGGTTGACCACGATCTCGACGTTTTCGGACTCGGCGTCCTCGAGTTCCCACTCCGACGCCTTGAAGAACTGGCGCGGCTTGCGCGCCATCACCTTCACCTCGTTCGCACCGAGGCGCAGCGACGACCGGCAGCAATCCATCGCCGTGTTGCCGACGCCGATGATCAGGACCTTCTCGCCGATCCGGTCGAGGTGCTTGAACGCGACCGACTCGAGCCACTGGATGCCGATGTGGACGTTGGCGTCGGCCTCCGCGCGACCGGGCAGCTCGAGCTCCTTGCCCTTCGGTGCGCCGGAGCCCACGAACACCGCATCGAAACCGCCGGTCTCCAGCAGCTTCTTCATCGAGTCGACGCGGTGGCCGTAGCGGATCTGCGCGCCCATCTGCTCGATGTAACCGATCTCCTCCGCGAGCACCGTCTGCGGCAGCCGGAACGCCGGGATGTTCGTCCGCATCAGCCCGCCCGGCTTGTCCCACTGCTCCAGGATCACGACTTCATAGCCGAGCGGCAGCAGGTCGTTCGCCACCGTCAGGCTCGCCGGACCTGCGCCGATACAGGCGATGCGCTTGCCGTTCTTCCGTGCAGGAACGACCGGCAGGCGGCCGCGGATGTCGTCCTTGTGGTCGGCGGCAACCCGCTTGAGGCGGCAGATCGCGACCGGCTTGTCCTCGACCCGGCCCCGGCGGCATGCGGGTTCGCACGGCCGGTCGCAGACCCGACCGAGGATGCCCGGGAAGACGTTCGATTCGCGGTTGACGATGTAGGCGTCGGAGAACTGCCCGAGGGCGATCAGTCGGATGTATTCGGGGACGTCGGTGTGGGCCGGACAGGCCCATTGGCAGTCGACCACCCGGTGGAAGTAGTCCGGATGGGTGGTGTCGGTCGGGGGGACGGTCACGAGGACCTCAAATTTCAGTGGAGAAACGAGACTTTAGCGGTTCTGCCGGGAGGTGCAACCGGCATTGCCCACGAACTCGCCCAGTCGGCGGTCCGCGTCGATCCGGCTGCAAATGGCCTGCCGCGCATTGCGCGCCCCGCCATCGGGGGCGTAGCTTCAAAACCGGGATCCGCGTCACGGACGGATTCGGCAAAGACGCACGTGTGCTGCGTCATAGCGGAGCGGTCAGCAGCTGGAATTCGGCGTTGCCGTAGTGCACGTAGTCCGCCCAGTCGACCGACGGGATCGCGGCGACGCGCTTGCGTCCCGCGAGAACCGCGTCGCCGAGCCTCTCGCCCTGCAGCAGCGACGCGTAGAGCGCGCTCGAGTATGCGAAGGCTGCCTCGTCGCCGACAGGCCAGTGAGTGCCCATGAAGTTCGCCACGCCGCCCGCGAGGAAAGCCTCGGCGAGGCCAGTCATCGAGCGGCGCAGCCCGAATGCGCGCGACGTCGCGGGCGTCCGTCGCGGCTGGCGCACCCTGGCCGCCTCGCAGGCATTGCAGAACACCAGTGCGGGCAGGCTCGTGAGCACCTCGAGGTCGGAGCCGCGCAACACCTCGCGACCGGCACAGAGCAATCCGCCGGCGCCGGGATCCGCGGCATCGAAGTACGCGTGTCCCGCGAAGTGCAACACGTCGTAGGCCCCCGATGCGAGCGCGGCGAGCATGCGCGGACGAGTTGCATCGCGACCGCGCAGCACGTCGCAGGCGATTCCGTGCCGTCGCAGCAATTCCTGCAGCGCTTCGCCTTCGGCAGCCGCACCGGGCAGGTCCTGAGTGGGGTCGACGGCGAGCAGCAATCGCATCGTATCCGGCGCTGCGGGTTCCTCGCGCCAGCGCGCCACCGAGAGCGTCTCCGATGCGTAGCGACGCGTGAGTCCCGCCGAGAGTGCAGGATGCGCGTCACCGATGCGCAGCACCTCCCACGGCACGCGCGAGGCTTCCCGGTCGTGGACCACCACGAGCGCACGCGCAGCCATCGCCTCGAGGCCGTCGCGCACGGACGGCGGCAGCAGCAGGCGCGCGAGCGCGGTGCCGACCCGCGGCAGGTCCCGCGAGGTTGCGGTGCCGTCCTCCAGGGCCGCGATGGTCCTCTGCAACCCGGCCCGCGCGAACGTCGTGGCGCCGCTCAGCACCGCTGCCTTCGCGCCGGCGGTGAGCAGCGACGAGCGACAGCTGAACTCGCTGCGTCCGGTCGGTTCGAGGCCCACCAGCAGGTAAGCGGGATCGCGCGGTCGTGCCAGGTCGGGCGCGGGGAGTCCCGACTGACGACCGGCCTGCCGCGCCGGCTTCGCGGCAGCGACGGGCTGCGTGCCAGCGGCTTCGTCCACCAGGACCGTGATTTCCGCGGCGGCGGCGGCGCTCGCAGCGAGCTTGCGTGTCGCGCGCACGAGCACTCCGTACTTGCGACGGTCGAGCTCGCACACGGTGATCCGCCGCACCACGCCGCCGGGATCGGCATGGGCGAGGCCCGTGAGGAACCCCTCCAGCTGCCGCGTGGTCGCCGTGGCGACCGGCACTCCCGACCCGGCGCCGAACAGCACCGTCGCGAAGTCCTCCACCTGCGTGCGCGCGAACGTGCGTACGACGTTCTCGGCGACGAACGAGAGCGCGGCGCCGTCCAGCGCGCCGAAGTCGCCGAGCCCTGCGAACAGCACGAACTCGGCGAGCAGCGAGCTGCGCAGCGCCGGCATCACGAAGACCTGGCCGAGCTGCGCGGCGAACATGCGGCGCAGCGTGAACTCGCGGATGGCCCCGCCGAGCGCGGCGTCGATGGCCGCCGCCGGTCCGGAGGGGTCGACGTTGCGGAACACGCCGAGCACCAGCGCCCGCGCGTTCGCATCGACGATGCTGCCGCGGACGAGCCGCACCTCGAGGACGCGGCGGGGCGTCGTCGCCGTCGAGGGGCTGGCCGCGATCCGCGCCGCGTGCGCGCGGGCCAGGGCCGCCGGCGCGACGGAGCCGTGGAACTCCGGCGACACCACGGGCTCGAGCAGCCGGCGGCGCGAATCGGGCGAGAGGTGCTCCCAGCGCAGCTTGTGCGGCGCGACGCGTCGCAGCGTGGATTCCGTGAGCGAGTGCGTCGTGCGCACGCGCGCACGCGCGGTGGTCCGCGGCAGTCGACGCGTGGTGCCGCGGCGCAGCAGGTCGACGGCTGCCGCGATCACCCGGCTGTTGTTCGGCAGCGCGCCGTGGTGTTCGCCGACGAACCAGGCCGGCTCGCCCGGGCGCACGGCGAGTTCCATCGGCACGGTCGCGTCGCCCTGCGGCGCCATTGCGTATTCGAACTCGGCGCCACGGTGCGCAACGCCCACCACCGTGTCCTGGCGCACGCCGGCGATGTGCAGGCAGCGCGGGTCCGCTTCCGGCCAGCCAGCCCGTTCGGCCGCGGCCGCGGCGAGCATGCCGGCGTCGGGACGCAGCTCGTCGTCCGGCCACTCGGACGCGTCGAACAGGTTCGGGCCGCCCGCCAGTCGCGGGTCGGGCAGCAGCTCGTGCAGCGCCGGCAGCGTGCGGAAGACGATCCGTGCGAGATCCTCGGCATCGTGCCGCCGGTCGAGCGCCGCGAGCTTGCGCACCGTCGGGTAGACGCCACGCAATGCGAGCACGGGCGCGAACGAACCGTGGTTCGGCGCGCCGAGCTGGACGACGCGTGCGATCCTGGGCGTGCTCTCCCGACCCAGTGCCACGCGCGCCACGACTCCTCCCAGGCTGTGGCCGACGAGCAGCACGCCACCGCGGGGCGCCTCCCGGGCGATGCGCGAGTTGAGCTCCGCCGCGAGCACGCCCACGCTGCGGCGCCAGTCGTACGGATGCAGCCTCGCCTCGAAGCCGGCAATGCGCAGCGACAGCTTGAGCTTTAGCGCGTTGAGCAGCATCGCGCCGAGCGCCACGAGCTTCGCGCCCCGCGGCAGCGCGAGTCGCGTCAGGTGGCCGGCGGCAATCTCGATCAGGTCCACCCAGAGCACGTCGTCGAGTAATACGCCACGCGAACCGAGCCGCGATCCCATCAACCCGGGCAGCACGTAGACCCGCGCATCGGTCGGGCCACGCCGGGTCGCGGCGCGCCGCGCGAGCGCACTCAGCTCGCGATAACCGGGCTCCCCGAGCAGTGCGACGAGTTCCTGGCGCCGTTCGCCCGTCGCGAGCAGGCGCTCGATCTCGTCGTCGTGCAGGCGATGCACGGGCAGCTGGCCAGCCGGTGAGATCGCCACGTCCGTGCCCGCCGGCCGGGAACCGCTCAGCCGCCCGCCGGGGGGGTGGCGTCGAGGGCGATCACCGCGACCGGGACGCGGAGCAGCCCGGCGCGCTCGAATTCGAGCGTGACCTCGAAGCGTTCGCCGACGGCGAGCGGGCGCGGCAGGTCCATCAGCATCAGGTGGAGGCCCTCGGGTGCGAGGCGCACGCGCGCGCCGGCGGCGATGTCGACGCCGTTCGCCTCGCGCATGCGCGTCATGCCCGCATCGCGCGTGACGGCGTGCACCTGCGTGACGGACGCGCGGTCGGTCCGTGCCGCGACGAGCCGGTCGGCGGTGCCGCCACCGACGATCGTCAGGTACACGGCGGCGACGCTGGAGCCGGGGGGCGTCGGGCGCGCCCACGCGGCGCGTACCTTCAAGGGCGCGGCCGCTGCCGGCTCGCCGGCGGGGACGGTCGCGGGAATCGATCCGGACAGCAGCGCCGCGACCAGCACGTTCGCGACGACGCGACGGTATATCACTTGCGTCCCTCCGGGTGCATCGCGGTACGAACGGCAGAAACGATCGCCTCGATCGCGGGCCCGCGGGTCGTCGACTTGCGCCAGACCGCACCGACCGTGCGCACGGGCGCGGGGCGCGCGAACGGCTTGATCCTGAGTCCGCGCGCCGTGCCGACCGGCGCCTCCGCGGCCAGCTCGGGCAGCAGCGTGATCCCGTGCCCGGCGGCGACCATCTGCCGCAGCGTCTCGAGGCTGGTCGCGCGATAGTCCTGCGACTCGTTGACGCGGACGCGCCCGCAGACTTCGAGGGCCTGGTCACGCAGGCAGTGCCCGTCCTCGAGCAGCAGCAGCGTCTCGCCGCGCAGGTCCTCGATGCGCACGCGTTCGTGGTCGGCGAGCGCGTGCGTGGCCGGCACGGCGAGCGTGAACGGCTCGTCGTAGAGCTCGGCGGACTCGAGGCCGTCGAGCGGCACCGGCAGCGCGATCACGCCCACGTCGATCTCCCCGGCGCGCAGCTTCTCGAGCAGCGGCTCGGTCTGGTACTCATACAGCATCAGCTTGAGCCGCGGCAGTTCCCGGCGCAGGCGACCGGCGACGTGCGGCAGCAGGTAGGGCCCCACGGTCGGGATCAGCGCGAGCTTGAGCGGACCGGCGAGCGGGTCGCGGTCGGTCTTCGCCAGCTCGACGATCGCGTCGGCTTCCTGCAGCAGCGAACGCGCGCGCTGCACGATCTTCTCTCCCGTCGGCGTGAGCGCGACGCGCTTCGGCTGGCGCTCGACCAGCGGTACGCCCAGGTAATCCTCGAGCTTGCGTACCTGCGCCGACAACGTCGGCTGGCTCACGAAGCAGCGCTCGGCCGCCTTGCCGAAATGCCGCTCGTCGGCGAGCGCGACCAGGTAACGGAGGTCCCGCAGGTTCATGGCCCGATAATAGCCTCCGCCTATCGGGAAGCGCAAAGCAATCCGTCGAGTGAATCGCTATACTGAGCCCATGGAATCACGGCCCACGCGATTGTCCGCCGGGGTGGTGGTCGTCCGCCGCGACCGGGGCGACTGGCGCTACCTGCTGCTGCGCGCGTTCAACCACTGGGACTTCCCCAAGGGCATGGTCGAACAGGGCGAGGAGCCACTGGCCGCGGCCGTGCGCGAGGTGCGCGAGGAGTCGTTGATCGACGACCTCCTCTTCGCGTGGGGCGAGGTCTCGACCCAGACCGGGCCCTACAGCGGGGGCAAGGTGGCACGCTACTACCTCGCCGAAACCCGCCAGGCCGACGTGACGCTGCCGTTCAACCCGGAAATCGGCCGCGCCGAGCACAGCGAGTATCGCTGGGTGGACCTCGACGAGGCGCTGCGTCTCGTCTCGCCACGCGTCAAGCCCGTAGTGCGCTGGGCCGCGCAGCGGCTCGAGCCCCCGCCGCGGTAGCGCAGCCCGGCTCGACGACGCGTCCCCGGCGTCCGCCGCGCAGGGCCCCGGCGAGCGCCGTCGAGTCGACCAGTGCGCCCCGCGCGGTCTCGAGGTCCACGTTGTTGGTGCCGGTTGCCGCGAGCAGCACCCAGGCGCAACGACGGAGCCTGCTCGAGGACCTCGCGCGTCAGGCGTCGCTTGTTGACCAGCACGGCTTCGGCCGCGCCGACCACGCGCGGGACGTCGTCCTGCGGCGTGTGATCGCGCAGCTCGAGTGCGGGCAGGACGGCCCGCAAGGAGCCGGGATCGAGGTCGCCTCGACAGGCGACCGTGCCGTAGTCGAGAAACACCGCGCCATAGCGGCCCGGGACCGTCGCCTTGCCCATGCCCGATTCGATCATCGACCGTCAGCCGCGCATGCCACATCGCGGCAAACCGCGCTAGCCTAACGCGCGTGCGCAAAATCCGTATCGGGTCCACTCCTGCCAGCCGGCCACTGCGGCCGCTGCGCCGAGCGGAGGTGATCGCACGCCTCGACGCGGCGCTCGCCGCACGGGACGGCGAAGCCGGTGCGCACTGCGTGCACGAGCTGTGGATGCGCGGCGCGATCGGGCTCGAGATCGACTCGATGCTCGCGCGACTGTGGCGCCACGCAGCGGACTCGATCCCCGCGTGGCTGCCGATGCGCCACGTCGACTGGCTGGCGACGGTGTACGACGTGACGAGCGCCTTCGCGTCGGAACGCCGCGGCCGGCACAACGTGTACCTCGTGCTGCTGGACTATGCGGATCGCGGCGGGCATCCCTACGGCATCTACGTCGGCATGACGCACTACCGCCCGGCCGAACGCTTCGACCAGCACAAGGCCGGCATCCGTGCTTCGGGCAGCGTGCTGCGCCGCGGCGTCGAGGTGCTGGCAGGCCCCGCGCTGCACCTGCAGCGTATTGCGCGCGCGGAGGCCGAGCGCATCGAGGCAGAGCTCGCGGCGGCATTGCGCACCGCGGGGCTCGTCGTCCGGGGCGGGCACTGAGGTCGGAAACGACCGGCCGGTCCCTAGTCCCGATCTCCCGTTCCCTTCTCCTTGAGACGTTCGAAGCGTGCCGAGCAGCCGTTCGAGACCCAGACCACGCCGTTGCGCGTGCCCCACGTCGCGTCTCGCCGGCAGCGTCCGTTCGAGAGGTCCTGCACCAGCAGGGCGACGTAGCCGTGGCCGAGGCTGCATTCGTTGCGACGTCCCGCATCCGAGCGGCAGTCGATCGTCCGGTTGCCGATGCCGCCGCTGCCACCCGCGTTACCGCGCTGGCGGATGAACCGCGCGCGGCACCCGTCGGTGACCCAGATCACGCCGTTGCGCGTGCCGTAGGTGACGTCCTCGCGGCAACGTCGATTGCTCAACTCGCGGTCGAGGCGCCCGAAATAGCCCGACCCGATCTGGCATTCGCGGTAACGCGCGCCGGTCGACGAACACTCGATCGTGTTGTCGTCGCCACCCGCGCCGCCGGAACGGGTCACTTCAAAACGTCCACGGCACCCGCGATCGACCCAGACGCGGTCGTTGCGCTGGCCCCAGCTCTTGCCCTCGACGCAGCGCGATTCGGAGACGCGCTTGACGAGCCGCGCGCGGCCGTTCACCGGCAACTGGCACTCGCGGTACCTGTTGTCGACTGACGCACAGTTGAACGTCGCGCGATCGTTGCCCTCGTCGTCGTACCCCCAGCCGAACCCGTAGAGGTTCACGTCGCCCGATCTCGTCTCGACGAAACACGATCCCCGGGACACGCGGCCGCGCATGTCGCGCACGCGCAGGTCGATCGACCAGCCATCCCGGAACTGCTGGAAGTTGGTGGTGTCCAACACCGTGAACCCGCGCCGGTTCGCTTCCCGGACGCAGTTGCTTTGCGCCGAGCGCGTGCCCGGCGAGTTCTGCTTGAGGGTCGGCTGCTGGACGGCCGGGCGCGCCTTCATGGCCGCGTCGACCGCGCCGGTCGCGGTCTGCGCCACGGCGAAGGGGCTCCCGCCCAAGCCGGCGAGTCCGGCGCATGTCAGCGCGAGCGTCTGCAGCAAGGTCCGAGTGTGGGTGCGCATGGCGGCTCCGTGTCGGGCCGCGGTACGCGGCCCTCGTGTTCGATGCGGGCGGGGCCGGAACGTTGACCCATCGACGGTGGCGAAAGCAACCGCTCTCGAGCACGCCCGGGCACGCGATTGATGCACTGCCGCAAGCGAAGCGAAGCGTCCGGGGCGACCTGGGCGGCCGGTCACAGGGGCAGCACGTTTGGATCAAATAGTTGACGGGAGCCATGTCACGCCTCGCTCTGCCGGGTACACTGGCTACGATCGTTTGTCCGCCTCCTCCTTCGATTCGACGGAATCATCGATGCAACATCAGTCTCCTGCCGCCCCCGTGGCGCCTGCCGCCGCGGAACGCGCCCCGATCAACTGGGTCACGGCGATCATCTTCACGCTGACCCCCCTCGCTGCCGTCACGCTCGTGCCGTGGTACGGCTTCACGCACGGCTACAGCCTCGGTGCATGGATCGCGGCAGTCGCGTGCCTCTGGGCCGGCGGGATCTCGATTACGGCGGGCTATCACCGGCTCTGGGCGCACCGCGCGTACTCGGCGCACTGGTCGGTGCGTTTCTTCTTCATGCTGTTCGGCGCGATGTCGCTGCAGAACAGCATCCTGATCTGGGCGTCGCAGCACCGCACGCACCACCGCTTCGTCGACGACTGGGACCGCGATCCCTACAGCGCGAAGCGCGGCTTCTGGTTCTCGCACATGGGCTGGATCCTGCGCAACTACCCCAGCGGCGAGAACGACTTCAGCAACGCGAAGGACCTCGAGCGCGACCCGCTCGTGATGTTCCAGCACCGCTTCTACCTGCCGCTCACGCTCGCCATGAACATCGGCTTCCCGCTGCTGCTCGGCTGGGCGCTCGGCGACGTCTGGGGCGTGTTCCTGCTCGCGGGCCTGCTGCGGCTGGTGGTGAACCACCATTTGACGTGGTTCATCAATTCGCTCGCGCACATGTGGGGTTCGCAGCCGTATACGGACGAGAACACGGCCCGTGACAATTCGTGGCTCGCCCTGATCACCTACGGCGAGGGCTACCACAACTATCACCACATCTTCCAGAACGACTACCGGAATGGCGTGAAGTGGTGGCAGTTCGACCCGACCAAGTGGCTGATCGCCGGCCTCTCGTACCTGAAGCTCGCCGGCAACCTGAAGCGCGTGCCGCACGTGCAGATCCAGCGTGCGCAGCTCGCGATGCAGTTCAAGCGCGTCGAGCGGGCGCTCGGCGAGCGCCGACCGGGCGACGAGCACATCGACCGGCTCAAGGCCAGGGTGGCGCAGGAATACGCG
>CAVQQX010000163.1:0-3687 GCA_963714645.1 uncultured Gammaproteobacteria bacterium | reverse complement strand
CGGACTGCGGCGGTGCGGTCATTCGACGATGACGACCCCGCGCGTCCCGCTTCGCACTGCGCCGATGACCGAGGCCGTTTCGCCGCAGGAGCGCAGCAGCGACACCGCACGGTCCGCGGCGCCGGCGGGCACCGTGAGCGTCATGCCGAGGCCGCAGTTGAACGTCCGGTGCATTTCGTCGCGAGCGACGTTGCCGAGGCGCTGCAGCCAGTCGAAGACCTCCTGGCGCGGCCAGAGGCGCGCGTCGATGACGGCCTCGAGTCCCTGCGGGAGGGTGCGCGGTATGTTGCCCGTCGGCCCGCCGCCGGTGATGTGAGCGATGCCGTGCAGCGGCACGGACTGGCGCAGCAGCTCGAGCACCGACTTGACGTAGATGCGCGTCGGTTCGAGCAGACGGTCGTAGAGCGGTCGACCGTCGAGTTGCGTCCCGGGCCCTGCGCCGCTCGAGTGGAGCACGCGCCGGATCAGCGAATAGCCGTTCGAGTGCGGGCCCGAAGACGCGAGGCCGATGATCGCATCGCCCGCGCGGGTGCGCGTGCCATCGATCACCGCATCCTTCTCGACGAGCCCGACACAGAAGCCCGCGAGGTCGTAATCCTCGTCTGCATACATGCCGGGCATCTCCGCCGTCTCGCCGCCCACGAGCGCGCAGCCGGCCAGCAGGCAGCCTTCGACGATGCCCTTGATCACGCGTTCGGCCCTGTCCACCCGGAGCCTGCCGGTCGCGTAATAGTCGAGGAAAAAAATCGGCTCCGCTCCCTGCACGACCACGTCGTTGGCGCACATCGCGACCAGATCGATGCCGATGGTGTCGTGGCGTCCAGTCTCGATCGCCAGTCGCAGCTTCGTGCCGACACCGTCCGTGCCGGAGACCATGACCGGGCGACGATAGCGGTCGAGCGGCACCTCGACGAGGGCACCGAATCCGCCGATGCCGCCAAGCACCTCGCGGCGCATCGATCGCTTCACGGCGGGCTTGATGCGATCGACCAGCGCATCGCCGGCCTCGATGTCGACGCCGGCGTCGCGATAGGTCGTCGAGGAGGTCGGGGTCTCTGCCATGGGGGCGTCTCTCGGGGCGGGCGCGCCCCGGGGTCCGGCTCGAGGCTGTGGTATTTTACACGGCGGGCACCGGCCCGGATTTCAAACTCTTTCAATGATTTCCACGCGCATCCACGTCGGCCCTGCCGCACCGGCGCGCGGCCTCGCGCGCACCATCGCCGTGGTCGCGCTGCTCGGGACCTGCGGCGTCGCGCCTGCAACTGCGGACGTGGCGCTGTACCAGGCGGCCGTGCCGCTCACGGGCAATACGGAACCCGAGCGCAAAGCGGCCATGGCCGAGGCGCTGCTGGTCGCTGCGGTCCGCGCCACGGGCCGACGCGAGGCGGCGCAGGCACCGCGGATCGCCGCGGCGGCCTCCGACCCCTCCGCCTACGTCCAGCAGTATTCGACCGGGGCAGATCGCATGCTGCACGTCGGCTTCGACGGCCGCGCCATCGAGCAGCTCCTGCAGCAGGCGGGGTTGCCGCTGTGGCCGGCGGAGCGGCCCACGGTGTCGGTGCTGCTCGTCATGAGCGGTCCGCAAGCAGAGGCACGAACCCTGACGTCGGGTGACCGCGTGCCCGCGCGCGGCGAGGTCGAGCGCGTCGCGCAGCTGCGCGGCGTGCCGATCGAGTGGCCCGGATCGCCGCTCGACGCCGCGACGGCGCGCGGTCAGCTCGGCAGGCACGAGGCGACGTTGCTCGGCGAGCTCGACGGTGGTGTCGTCGCCTGGACGTTCGTCCACGCCGGCCAGACGGTGCGGGCGCGCGGCGACGCGGGCGACGGCGTCGACCTCGCCGCCGACGCGCTGGCGTCACGTTACGCACCAGCATCGACCCGCTCGCTCAATACCGTGACCGTGCGGATCGGCGGCCTCGGCGGCGTGCGTGCGTACGCGTCGCTGACGCGGTATCTGGAGGACCTGAGCCTGGTGCGCGCGGTGCGCGTGGGCGAGCTCGCGCGCGACTCGGCCCGCTTCGAGCTGGCGGTGCGCGGTGACCTGGAGCTGCTGCGCCGGATATTTGCGCTGGAGCGCAGGCTGGTGCCGGCGGCGGCCGCGACCGACGCCGCACCGGACGTCGCTGAATTCCTCTGGCAGCCCTAGTCCGGTCGTGACGTTGCGCCACCTCCCGAACCTGCTCTGCATGCTGCGGATGCTGCTGGTCTATCCGGTGGCTCACTGGACGCTGCAGGGCCGATTTGCGGAAGTGATGGCCTTGTTCGCGCTCGCGGCGTTCACCGACGGCCTCGACGGCTTCCTCGCCAAGCGCTACGGCTGGACGAGCGAGCTCGGCAAGCACCTCGACCCGCTTGCGGACAAGCTGCTGCTCGTCGCCCTGTTCTTGTGCTTGAGCACGGTCGGGCGCGTCCCCTGGGCGATCACCGGGCTGGTACTGCTGCGCGACCTCGTGATCGTGTTCGGGGCGATCACCTATCGAGTGCTGTTCGGACCGGTCCACGGCAATCCGACGGTCGCGAGCAAGTTCAACACGCTCGCGCAGATCGTTTTCTGCCTTGCCGTGATCACCGCCGCCGCTTACGGGTGGCCGCCGGAGTGGAGTCTTGCGGCGCTCGGCGCGCTGGTGGTCGTCTCCACCGGCGTGAGCGGCCTCGACTACGTACTCACCTACACGCGGCGCGCCGCCCGGGTGGCGCGCGATCGCCGCCTGAGCCCGGGCTGACGGCGCGACACCGGTGCAGCAGCTGCCTTTGCGCATGGGCCTGCGCGACACCGCACGGTTCGCGAGTTACGTCGCCGGCCCGAATGTCGAAGCCGTCGAGCGTCTCGCGGACCCGTCCGGACCGCGCGTCCTCTGGCTCTGGGGCCGGCCGGGGTCGGGCAAGACGCACCTGCTGCAGGCAGCCTGCGCCGAAGCGGGCGAAAGACATCGAGGTGCCGCGTATTTCGACCTCGCGGCGGCGCCACAGGTCGCCTGGCTCGACGGCTGCGAGGCGCTCGACCTCGTCTGCCTCGACGCCCTCGATGCGATCGCGGAGGACGCCGGCTGGAATGCCGCGATCTTCCGCCTGTACACCTTGTTGCAGGACGCGGGGGGGCGGCTCGTGGTGGCGTCGGGGCTGCCGCCGTCCGCGCTCGCATTCAAGTTGCCGGACCTGCGTTCGCGCCTGCTCGCGGCGTCGGTGCACCAGCTCGCCGAGCTCGACGAAGGCGACGCCTGCGCGGCCCTGCGCTGGCGCGCGACCGCGCGCGGCCTCGAGCTGACGGAAGAGGCTGCGCTCTACCTGGTCCACCGATTGCCGCGGGACGCGCACTCGCTCTTCGGCGTGCTCGACCGCCTCGACGAGGCGTCGCTGGCGGCGCAGCGGCGATTGACGATCCCGTTCCTGCGCGAACAGATCGGGGGTCCGCAGTGAGCGGGAAGTGATTCATTGCCGGCCGCGGGTCAGGCGCAGCAGCGCGACCAGCGCCGCGCCGGCGGCAAACGCGAGCACCAGAATGCCGCACGCCACCCAGCGCATGGCGGGGTTTGCGACGAGCTCGGTGAAGCCGAAACCGATGTGGGGCGCGAGGCAGAGCGTCGCCCAGGCGAGCGTCCGGCGATCGCCGAGAACGATGCCCCGCGCGGGCAGCGCCAGCGGGACGAGCAGCAGCAGCGTCAGCGCGAGCACGCCCGCGGGCCGCGC
>CAVQQX010000162.1:0-4514 GCA_963714645.1 uncultured Gammaproteobacteria bacterium | reverse complement strand
TACGCATCCGGCTACCGCAAGCGCGGTGCAGGTGCGTGAGCCGCTGCACGCCGAAGCAGTCGGCCGCTGGCGCCGGTACGAGCGCGAACTCCAGCCAGCCATCGCAGCACTGCGCAGTCTCGGCATCGAGTCCTGAACGAGCACGCGACTCCGCGCCGCGCCGCCTTGCGCCGTGCGGCAGTCGGCGCGCTGGTCATAACGCCGCCGCTGTAGACACGGTCCGAAAAATTTGCTGGACTCGGAGCATTCGTCTACGGGAAGGGAGTTCCACATGCAACGTTTCATCCTGCGGACGGCTGCGCTTGCGGCCGCGAGCGCAGCCGTCGCCATTGTCGCGAGCCAGCCTGCCGTGGCCGCACCGAAGGCCGGATCGGCGGGCGCCGAGCACGCGCGCATCGTGGCGTACTGGACCCCGGAACGCGTCGCGGCCGCCATTCCGCGCGACCTGCGCATCGACGAGCGCGGCTACGGCTATTTACGCCAGCCGGACGGCTCGCTGCAGCCGTATGGACACACCGTGGCTGCGGCGTCGTCGTCGCAGGCGCCGATGGCCAGGCCGGGCGGCGACACGACGGGACCCGTCGTGTCGAATCGCGATCCGGTCGCGGGCGCGACCATCGGCGCCGCCTACATGTTCAAGGCGACGGTGACGGACACATCCGGTATCCGTTCCGTCAGTTTCAAGGTCGGTCCACAGGGTGCACAGCAGCAATCGTTCAGCGCATCGGCCGACGCCGATGGCGTGTACAGCGTGCAGCTGTCGGGCTTCTCGAACGGCCAGTGGACCTGGGCGGTGGTGGCGAAGGACAAGGCCAACAACCTCACGACGACGGCCACGACCGGCTTCACGGTGAATACCTCGGGCGGAGGTGGTGGCGGCAACGTCGTCGCGAATGCCGAATACGATTCGGGCGGTACGATCCAGAATGCCGCCGGCCGTATTTATTTCGAGATGCCGAGCAATTCGCGGCTGACGCGCTGGGCGGGCTATGTCTGCTCCGGCACGGTCGTCACGGATTCGACCAGCAACCGGTCGATCATCCAGACGGCCGGGCACTGTGTCTACGACGACGCCTACAAGGCGTTCGCGCGCAACGTACTGTTCATCCCCAACCAGGCCGGCACGAGCGGAACGGGCACCGACCTGAACTGCAGCAACGATCCCCTCGGCTGCTGGAGCCCGGCATTCGGCGTCGTCGACGTGAACTGGACGACCCGGACGTTCCCCGACAACGTGGCGTGGGACTACGCCTATTACGTCGTGAACGACGTCGGCGCACACACCGGTGCCGGCGGCGATCTGAACGTCGCACTCGACTCGGCGGCCGGGACGGTGGCGATCAGTTTCGGCGTGCCCCAGTTCGAGGTCGCGAACAGCACGAACGATTACACGACCGCGCTCGGCTACTCGTACGACGAGGATCCGAAGTTCATGTACTGCGCCGAGGACATGACGCAGCTCGACTCCGCCAACTGGTGGCTCGGCAACTGCGGGCTCTCGGGCGGCTCCTCGGGCGGTCCGTGGATGCAGCCGTTCAGCACGTCGACCGGCAGCGGTTCGCTGATCTCGGTCAATTCGTGGGGCTACACGAACCAGCCTGGCATGGCCGGACCGAAGCTGAGCGGCACGAGTGCCCAGGCGGTCTTCAACTGCGCGAAGACGAAGGCGTTCTTCACCGCGGCCGACGGGGCCGAAGGCGCCATCTACGGCGGCACCTGCCCGCAGTAGACGGCGTCCGAGCGTAACATGGGCCGGGCACCTGCAATGGTGTCCGGCCTGTCCTTTTCGTGGCATGGCCAACCTGCCGACGCGGCTCGGCTAGAATGACGCGCCGCCGCTCCGGCGGGCCTCCGGTGCCGCTTCCTTGAACACTGCCCAGGACATCTACCGCGACCTGCAGACGAAGTTGGGCGACGTCCTGCCTGACGCCGAGCTGCTGCTCAAGGCCGAGGTGGCCGCCGAGGTGCTCCGGCTCAAGGCCGAGCGGGATGCCGTGATCCTCGGCCACAACTACATGGAACCCGCGCTGTTCCACACGGTGCCCGACTTCCAGGGCGACTCGCTGGAACTGAGCCGTCGCGCCGCGGAGACGGACAAGTCGGTCATCGTGTTCTGCGGCGTGCGCTTCATGGCCGAGACCGCGAAGATCCTCAACCCCACCAAGACCGTGCTGCTGCCGACGGACCGGGGCGGCTGCTCGCTCGCCGCGAGCATCACGGCAGCCGACGTTCGCGCGCTGCGCGAGGCCTATCCCGGCGTGCCGATCGTCACGTACATCAACACCTACGCCGACGTGAAGGCCGAGTGCGACATCTGCTGCACGTCCAGCAACGCCGCGGCGGTCGTGGAATCGCTCAAGTCCGATACGGTCATCTTCCTGCCCGACGAATATCTCGCGCGCAACGTCGCGCGGGTCACGGGCCGGCACATCATCGTGCCGAGCGTGCTGCGCAAGTCCACGAACGGCAACGGCGCCACGGTGCCGGCCGCAGACGACACGACGGTCGAGCATCGAATGATCGGCTGGCACGGGCGCTGCGAGGTGCACGAGCTCTTCACTACGCAGGACGTCGACGACGTCCGCCGCCAGTTCCCGGACGTGATGATCCTCGCGCATCCCGAGTGCAGCCCCGAGGTCGTGGCGAAGGCGGACTTCTCGGGCAGCACGACCGCGATGATCAAGGCCGTGGAGAAATCGAAGGCCAGGCGCTACCTGCTGCTCACCGAGTGCTCGATGGGCGACAACATCGTCGCCGCGAACCCGCAGAAGGAAATGCTGCGGCTCTGCAGCCACCGCTGCCCGCACATGCACGAGATCACGCTCGAGCAGACGCGCGATTCGCTCCGGCACATGCGCTGGCAGATCGAGGTGCCCGAGGACGTGCGCGTGCGCGCGCTGCGCTCGGTCGAGCGCATGCTCGCGGTCGGGCCCAAGCTCGATTGAACGAGCCGCTGCGCACCGACGTCCTCGTCATCGGCTGCGGCATCGCGGGCGGCACTGCCGCGCTCGCGCTGGCGGAGGCGGGTCGCGACGTGGTCGTGGTCACGCGCGCCGACCGGCTCGAGGAATCGAACACCTACCGGGCACAGGGCGGGATCATCTACCGCGGTGTTCACGACGACCCCGCCCTGCTCGCGCGCGACATCATCGAGGCCGGCGCCGGCCTCTGCCACGAGCAGGCCGTCCACACGCTCGCGACGGAGGGCCCGCCGCTCGTGCAGTCGATCCTGGTGGAGAAGCTCGGCGTGCCCTTCGACCGCCTGCCCGACGGACGGCTCGCGCTCGGCCTGGAGGGCGGTCACTCCGTGCCCCGGATCGTGCATTCGACGGATGCCACGGGTCGCGCGATCGAGAGCAAGATCGTCGCCGCACTGCGCAGCTTCCCGAACGTCACGCTGCTCACGGAGCACAGCGCCGTCGACCTGCTGACGCCCGCGCACCACGGCCGCGACCGGCGTTCCGTCTACGAGCCGCTCTCGTGCGCGGGCGCGTATGTGCTCGACCAGCCTGCGGGGGAGATCCGGCGTTGCTTCGCGCGCTCGACGATCCTCGCGACCGGCGGCCTCGGCCAGATCTTCCTCAGGACGACCAACCCGGCGGGAGCGCGCGGCGACGGCCTCGCGATGGCGTACCGGGCGGGTGCGCGCGTGATCAACACCGAGTACGTGCAGTTCCACCCCACTGCCTTCTATCACCCCAATGCGCCGTGCTTCCTGATCACGGAGGCCGTGCGCGGCGCGGGTGCGCGCCTGGTCGACGAACAGCGCGTCCCGTTCATGGAGCGCTACGACGCACGCTGGAAGGACCTCGCGCCCCGCGACGTCGTCGCGCGCAGCATCCACGCGCAGATGCTGCGGCGGGGCGTACCGAACGTCTACCTCGACGTCGCGTCATACGTGCCGGCAGAGCGCATACGGGCCGAGTTTCCCGAAATGTATCGCGGCTGCCTGGAATTCGGCATCGACATCACGCGCGACCTGCTGCCGGTCGTGCCGGCCGCGCACTACGGCTGCGGCGGCGTCTGGGTCGACGCGAGCGGCGAGACGACCGTGGAGCGGCTCTATGCCGTCGGCGAGGTCGCCTGTTCCGGGCTGCACGGCGCCAACCGGCTCGCGAGCACGTCGCTGCTCGAAGGCCTGGTGTGGGGCCACCGCTCGGCGCGCCGCATCGTCGAACGCCTCGCAGGCGCCAGCGGCGGGCGCTTCGAGGACATCCCGCCGTGGGTTCCCACCGGCACGGAGCCGCCCGATCCCGCGCTGATCGCGCAGGACATGAGCTCGATCAAGCACATCATGTGGAACTATGTCGGCCTCGTCCGGACGACGCGCCGGCTGGCACGCGCAATCGAGGCGCTGCGCAACCTAGAGGTCGAGGTCGAGCGCTTCTACCGCGCGGCCGCCATGACCGACGAGCTGCTCGGCCTGCGCAACGCGGTGCGCGTCGCGCTGATCGTCACGCTCGCCGCGTGGGCGAATCCCGAGAGCCGCGGGTGTCACTACCGGGAGTGACCGG
>CAVQQX010000161.1:0-7574 GCA_963714645.1 uncultured Gammaproteobacteria bacterium | reverse complement strand
GTTTCGCCGGCGCCCTCATCAGCGACGAGCGACAGCGCGAGCACTACCTCTCCTCCAACCCGCTGGGTCGTGTCGGCGAACCGCAGGACCTGGCCGGCGCCGCATTGTTCCTCGCATCTGGGGCGTCCGCCTACGTGACGGGCGAGTTCCTGGTCGTCGACGGTGGCTTCCTGACCTGAGCGTGGCTGGCCGCCCGGACGTGGCTCACCGACCCTGCGGCATCAGGATGCGGGCGAAATAGGCGTACTCGAGCGCGATCCGGTAGGCGAGCTGGTCCTGGTTCGCCGTGCCGCCGTGGCCGCCTTCGATGTTCTCGTAGTAGAAGACGTCGCGGCCGAGCTGCTGCATCCTGGCCGCGGCCTTGCGTGCGTGAGCGGGATGGACGCGATCGTCGCGCGTCGATGTATAGAAGAAAACGGGCGGATACTCGACGCCGGGTCGCAGGTTCTGCAATGGCGACCAGCGCGACATGTACTGCCAGTCGTCGGTGGCCGGATCGCCGTATTCCGCGATCCAGGACGCACCGGCGCCGAGCTGCGTGTAGCGTTTCATGTCGAAGAGCGGTACGCCGTTGACGACGGCCGCGTAGAGGTCCGGTCGCTGGTTCACCACCACGCCCATCAGCAGGCCGCCGTTCGAGCGGCCGATCGCGCCCAGCCGGCCCTTCGAGGTGACGCCGGTCCGGATCAGGGCCTCGGACACGGCAATGAAGTCGTCGAAGACCTTCTGTCGATTCTCGCGCAGGCCGGCCTGATGCCAGCCCGGCCCGTATTCCGAACCACCGCGGATGTTCGCGAGCACCAGCACGCCGCCGCGCGCGACCCACAGCTTGCCGGCGAGCGCACCGTGCTGCGGCCGCGAAGGGTCCTCGTAGTAGAGCGGGAGCGTCGCATTCAGGAAGCCGCCATATGCGTACTGCACCGTCGGGGCGTTGCCCGCGAGCAGTACCGCCTTGCGCCCCATGACGAAGTACGGGATCCGCGTCCCGTCGCGCGAGGTCGCGAAGCGCTGCTCGACGACGACGTCTGTCGCGTCGTACGCGGCGGGCGACTGGTAGATCCGTTCGACGCGACCGCGGCCGGTCACGAAATAGAGCGACAGGGGCGAAGTCAGGCTCTCGAACGTGAGCATTGCATCGTCGGTGCCGCCGCCGGCGGAGGCGACCTTCACCACGCCGTGCGCCGGCAGGGGAATCTGCTTCGTGCGCCAGCGACCCCGTTGCGTGCGGGTCACGCGCGCCGCCATGCCGGACACGTTGTCGAGGTACTGCACGAGGAGCCCGCTCGCGCCGATCGAGACGGACTCGACGGACTGCGAATCGCGGGGCGCGAACACGAGTTCGGCGGCACCGTCCGCGAGCCCGTAGGCCACGACGGAGCCGCTCGCATACTCGTGCTCACGGTAAATCCACGGTTCGCGCAGCGAAAAGATCGCGCGCCCGTCCAGCACGCCCTGCAGGTCGCAATTGGGCGGCAGCGGCAGCCTCGCCGCAGTCCCGAGCCCGGGCGAGTGGTAGTACTCGCGCTCGAAGAACGACGTCGCCCGCTCGACGATCGGCACGGCACGACCGCCGTCCTGCTCGACGCTGGGCTGCACAGCGACGTCGTCCCTGCTGCCTTCGTACAGCCTGGGAGCGGCCACGAGCCGCGTGCCCCGCCGCCAGACCCGCACCTCGCGCGGATAACCCGAAGTCGTCAGCGACCCGGGTCCGAAGTCCGTACCGACGAGCAGCGTGTCCTGGTCGACCCAGGCGACGGAAGACTTGGCGTCGGACAGAGTGAAGCCGCCTGCGATGAAGGACTTCGTCGCCGTGTCGAACTCGCGCCACGTCGATCTGTCCCCGCCGCCGCGCGACAGTTCGACCATGCAGCGCCGATGTTCCGGCGCGAGGCAGTCGACCCGGCCGCCGACCCAGTTCTCGGCTTCGTCCTTTGCGACCCGATCGAAGTCGATCAGCGTTTCCCACTGCGGGGCGCCCTCGCGGTAGCTCGCCACGCTCGCGCGCCGCCAGAGCCCGCGCACATGTGTCGCGTCCTGCCAGAAGTTGTACACGGCGCCGTGGTGGATCGCGCCCACCGGGATCCGCGCAGGTGAGGTCAGAATCGAGCGTGATTCGGCGTGCATCGCGGCAAAACGCGGGTCGGATTCGAGGCGTGGCAGCGACTTCGCGTTCTGCCGGCGGGCCCAGTCGAGCGCACGCCCGCCCTCGATCTGTTCGAGGTAAGCGTACGGGTCGTGCGGGTCGACGACGTCCGCTGCGTGCGGAGGCATGACTGCGGTCGTCAGCGCGAGCGTAGTCGTGCCCGTGCACGCGAGCCACGCCCGCCGCACTCCGCGCATCGACATCAGCGGCTTTCCGTCTGCCTGGCTACCGCTGCGGCGCGGGCATTCACCGCCTCCGCGTCGCCGAGATAGCGGCGCGACGTCGGTTGCAGCCTCCCATCGAGCTCGTACAGCAGGGGCACGCCTGTCGGGATGTTGAGCTCGACGATCCCGGCGTCGGACATGCCGTCGAGCATCTTGACGAGGGCACGCAGGCTGTTGCCGTGCGCGGCGACGAGCACGTTGCGCCCGGCCTCGAGTTCCGGGGCGATACGTGCGTTCCAGACAGGCAGCACGCGCGCGAGCGTGTCCTTGAGCGATTCGGCCGACGGCAGCTCGGCCGGCGGCACGTTCGCGTAACGGCGATCGAACCGTGGGTGCGTCGGATCGTCCAGCGATAGCGGCGGCGGCGGGATGTCGTAGCTGCGGCGCCAGGCCTTGACCTGCTCGGGGCCGTGCCGGGCCACCGTCTGCGCCTTGTCGAGGCCCTGCAGCGCGCCGTAATGGCGCTCGTTCAGGCGCCAGCTGCGCTCGACCGGCAACCACATCATGTCCATCGCGTCGAGCGCGATCCACAGCGTGCGGATCGCCCGTTTAAGTGTCGAGGTGAACGCGACGTCGAACGGAATGCCTTCGGCCTTGAGCAGTCGACCGGCTTCCTCGGCTTCGAGCCGGCCCTGGTCCGACAGGTCCACGTCGATCCAGCCGGTGAAGAGGTTTTCCAGGTTCCAGGTGCTCTGGCCGTGGCGCAGGAGCAATAGCTTGCCGGTGCTCATAAAAGTGGGACGTTCCTGGTTCGGGGGACTGATTCCGGGGGTGGGTCCTGCGGAGTCCGATTCACGGGGCCGCGAGGGGTGGCAGGTGCTGGTCGATGCCGTGCAGGCAACGCGTGCGGCCGCTGCGCACCGTTTCGCGCCAGCGCTCGCGGTTGGCGCGTGCCGCCGCGCGCGATACGGGACGGTGCTCGAGGTGCCACGCGATCGCCGAGAACACCAGTGTCTGCCTGCGGACTCCGACATTGACGAGCCGCGCACAGAGCTCCTTGTCCTCGGAGCCCCAGCCGGTCAGGTCCTCGTCGAAACCGTTGACGCGCAGCAGGTCCGCGCGCCAGAAACCCTGGTTGCACGATTTGACCGAGACGAAAGCGTTCGCGGCCCGCTCGAGCCGGCGGCCCGCGCGCGGCGCGTGCAGCGCGTAGGGACGACGACGCAGGTCGATGCCTCGCGCCCACGCCGCGGGCGTCCGGCCGGTCTGCAGTACGCGGCGCGTGGCGGCCGCGTCGAGCGGGATCCGCACGCCCTGCGTCCAGTGGCCCGGCCGCGCCGCGCGGAGGTGGTCCGCGACGAAGTCCGGGTGCAGCACCATGTCGCCGTCGAGCAGGACGACGTGCTCGCAGTCGGTTTGAGCGATCGCGAGGTTGCGGACGCGCCCCGCGCGGAAGCCCGCGTGGTCTTGGCGCACGTGCTGCACTGGGAACGGCGCACGAGCGGCGCAGGCCTCGATCACGGCTGCCACGGCCGCGCCCGACCCGTCGTCGGCGACCATCAGCGCATCCGGCGCGCGCGTCTGCCGCAGCGTGCTGGCGAGCGCCACCGCGAGCGCCTCCGCACGCTCGAACGTGACGACCACGAGGCAGGTCCGCATCGCCGGTCAGGTCTCGGCGACGTTCACGCGGCGCACGGCCTGCAGCGCCACCGACAGCGAGGCGAAATCCAGCGCCGTCGTCTGCGCGCGGATGTCCTCGATCACGGCGCGGGCATGGGCCGCCGCGAGCCGGTTCCGATCGAGCCAGCGCTCCACCGCCCTCCCCGGGTCGGCCCCGCGCGAGGATTCCAGCACGCCTTGCGCGAGCGCCCGGTGCACCTCGAAGAGGGCTTCGCGCAGGCTGCCGCGGGCCACGGCGTGCCAGTGTCCCTCGATGTCGAGGCCGTCCACGTGCTCGCGCAGCCAGTCGAGGCCGAAGTGCGCGCCGATGCCGAAGTACGCCTGGGCCGCGTGCTCGACGGTGAGGCGGCCGGCCTGCGCGAGCTCGACGATGTCGGGCGCGCCGTGCAGGGCGTCGCAGGCGGCGACGCGCCGGGCGAGGTCGGCCGGTACGCCGGCTTTCACGAGGTCTGCCGCGCGCAGTTCATACCGCGTGCGGTCGGACCCCTGCAGCCATTGCATGGGTGCGCGCGCGAGCTCGCGGATGCCCGGTCGCAGGCGTGCGACCTGCGAATCGATGCCCAGGGCTGCGCGATGTCGCTGCAGCAGCCAGTAAGTCGCCTGCCGCATCAGGCCGACCGTCGCCTGGACCATGTGGTACTGGACGGACGTGGCGACGCGGTTGTCGAGCGCCTCGATCGCGTTCCAGGTCTCGCGCACCTCGAAGGCCTCGCGCGCGATCGAGTAGGCGCGCGCGACCGCCGCTGCGTCGGCACCGGTGTCCTGCTGCGTGCGTGCGACGAATGTGGGGCCCATGCGGTTGACGATGCTGTTGGTCGTCGCGGTGACGATGATCTCGCGACGCAGGCGGTGACCGTCGAGCAGCTTGCGATAACGGGCCGCGAGCCTCGGCGGGAAGTAACGGTCGAGCTCGAGCCCGAGATAGGCATCCTCCGGGACGTCGGATTGGATCAGCTGCGCGTTCAGCGCAATCTTGGCGTAGCTCACCATGATGGCGAGTTCGGGCCGCACGAGGCCGCGGCCGGCCCGGCGGCGGTCGTCGATCTCCTCGCTCGACGGCAGGAATTCCAGGTTGCGGTCGAGCACGCCGTCGAGCTCGAGCGAGCGGATGAAATGCGCGTGCTCGCCCAGCCGTTCCGGCGCGTTCGTCTCGAGCAGGCTGATCGCCTGGCTCTGCAGGTAGTTGTCCCGCAGCACGAGCCGGGCGACGTCGTCCGTCATCTGCGCGAGCAAGCGGTTGCGCGCGGGCGTGGTGAGGCGCGTGCGCTCCTGCACGGCCTTGAGCAGGATCTTGATGTTGACCTCGTGGTCCGAGCAGTCCACACCGCCCGAGTTGTCGACGAAGTCGGTGTTGATGCGGCCGCCGCGCGTTGCGAACTCGATGCGGCCGTACTGCGAGCAGCCGAGGTTGCCGCCTTCGCCTACGACCTTGCAGCGCAGCTCGCGACCGTCGACGCGCACGGCGTCGTTGGTGCGGTCGCCGACCGCCGCGTGCGCTTCCCACGACGCCTTGACGTACGTGCCGATGCCCCCGTTCCAGAGCAGGTCCACCGGCAGGCGGAGGATCGCGCGGATGATCTCCCGGGGAGGCGCTTTGGGCATTTCGAGCCCGAGCAGCGCACGAGCCTGCGACGACAGCGCGACTTCCTTGGCGTTGCGCGGGAAGACGCCACCGCCTTTCGAGATCTTGGTCGCGTCGTAGTCGCTCCAGCTCGAGCGCGGCAGCTTGAACAGGCGCTCGCGCTCGGCGTAGCTGCGGGCGGCGTCGGGATCGGGGTCGAGGAAAATGTGCTGGTGGTTGAACGCCGCCACCAGACGGATGTGCCGCGAAAGCAGCATGGCGTTGCCGAACACGTCGCCCGCCATGTCGCCGATGCCGGCCACGGTGAATTCCTGCGCCTGCGTGTCGACGTCCATCTCGCGGAAATGGCGCTTCACGCACTCCCACGCGCCCTGCGCGGTAATGCCCATCTTCTTGTGGTCGTAGCCCGCGGAGCCGCCCGAGGCGAAGGCGTCGCCGAGCCAGAACCCGTACTCGGCGGCAAGCGCGTTCGCGGTGTCGGAGAACGTCGCCGTGCCCTTGTCGGCGGCGACCACCAGGTAGGTGTCGTCGGGGTCGTAGCGCACCGTGAGCGCGGGCGGCACGACCTCGTCGCCCGCCACGTTGTCGGTGAGGTCGAGCAGGCCGCGGATGAAACACCGGTAGCACTCGACTCCCTCGCGCTGGAGCTCCTCGCGCGACGCGCCGGCAGGCAGCTGCTTGGGCACGAATCCGCCCTTGGCGCCGACGGGGACGATCAGGGTGTTCTTGACGTTCTGGGCCTTCATGAGGCCCAGGACCTCGGTGCGGAAGTCCTCGCGCCGGTCGGACCAGCGCAGCCCCCCGCGCGCGACCTTGCCCATGCGCAGGTGCACGCCCTCGACTCGTGGCGAATACACCCAGATCTCGAACATCGGGCGCGGCTTGGGCAGTTCCGGCAGCAGCTTCGGGTCGAGCTTGAACGAGAGGTAGGGCTTGGGCTCGGCCGTGGCGGTGCGCTGGTAGTGGTTAGTTCGCAGCATCGCGAGGATCGCCGAGCGGAACGCCCGCAGGATGCGGTCGTCGTCGGGGCTCGTGACCTGCTCGAGCGCATCCGCGATGTCCTCGGCAAAGGCCTTCACCTGCGACGTCCGGGTCGACGCCTTGAGTGCGGGATCGAAGCGTGCCTCGAACGTCCAGACCAGGCGCGCCGCGATCGCCGGGTTGCGCGCGAGCACTTCTTCCATGTAGCGCTGGCTGAAGGGGTTGCCGGGGGCTTTGTGGCTGGGTTGCTCAGCCCGCGGCGGGGATCGGCACGGTCTCGGTGTCGCGGCCGGAACGCAGCACGGTGCCGGGCCGGGCGCCGGTGAGCTGGTTGTTGTGGACGATCACCTTGCCGTTCACCAGAACCCGGGAGATGCCTTCGGCTTCGCAGTAGAGGCGTCCCGCGTCGCCGGGCAGGTCGAAGCGCATGTGAATGGGTCCCTTGCGGATGCGGTCGGCATCGAACACCACCAGATCGGCGTGCCAGCCGACCGCAATGCGACCCCGCTCCTTGAGCCCCATGAACCGGGCCGGCAGGTCGGTGATCTGATGCACCCCTTCTTCCAGGGTCATCAGATTGCGCTTGCGCACGCCCTCGCCGAGCACGGTGGTGCTGAACGCGAAGGTGTCGATCATGTCCAGATGGGCGCCGGCATCCGAGGCCCCGACCAGGGTGCGCGGGTCCTTCCACACGGCGCCGCGCAGCGCCCAGCTCTCGTCGTCGTCACCGCCGAGGCGCGGCAGGAAGCAGGTTTTCAGTTCATCGGCCAGGGCGATGTCGAAGAAAGCATCCGACGGGCTCTGGCCGCGCTCGGCGGCGACTTCGGCCAGCCCGCGTCCCTGATAGGCCTTGGTGGCGGGCGAAAACGTTTGTTCGATGGTCATGGCGCTGAAATTGCCCATGGCCCGCAGCAGCACCGGGACATCCGGATGCGCGGCGTTTTCGATGAGGCGCGCGCGGGTCGCGGGATCGGCCAGCGCCGCCATGCGTTCGGCCAGCGGCAGACCCAGCACGGCGGCCCAG
>CAVQQX010000160.1:0-9242 GCA_963714645.1 uncultured Gammaproteobacteria bacterium | reverse complement strand
GAGGGCGAGGCATATGCCGCCGTCGAGGCGCCCAAGGGCGAGTTCGGCATCTACCTCGTCTCGGACGGCGCCAACAAGCCGTACCGGGTCAAGTGCCGCGCCCCGGGGTTTCCACACCTGGCCGCGCTCGACGAGCTCACGCGCGGCCACATGCTGGCCGACGTGGTCGCGGTGATCGGCACGCTGGACATCGTATTCGGGGAGATCGACCGGTGAGCGACGTACAACCTTCCGCCGGGGCCGGCGAGCCCTTGTCCGCGCACGTGCGCGAGGAAATCGACCACTGGCTCGCCAAGTTCCCGCCGGATCGCCGGCGCTCGGCCGTGATCGCGGCGTTGCACGCCGTGATGCACGAGAAGGGTTATCTGCCGCCCGAGTCGATGGACGCGGTCGCCGGATACCTGGGCCTCCCACCGATCCAGGTGTACGAGGCGGCCACGTTCTACTCGATGTTCGAGACGCGGCCCACGGGCCGCCACCACATTTCGGTCTGCACCAACATCTCGTGCATGCTCTGCGGCGGCGAGGACATCCTCGCGCACATCCAGCGACGGCTCGGGATCAGGCTCGGCGAGACGACGTCCGACGGGCGGTTCTACCTGAAGCAGGAGGAGGAATGCCTCGCGGCGTGCAACGGCGCGCCGATGATGATGGTCAACCACGTCTATTTCGAGAACCTGACGCCCGAAAAGGTCGACCGGATTCTCGACGACCACAAGTAGCCTCGAGTCGAGCAGGAGCCCGCGCGTGGCCGACTGGACCGATCGAATGAACCTCGTCTGCTTCGAGCCGCTCAAGCACGAGCGGCCGTGGGAGATCGAGACCTATCGCAAGATCGGGGGCTATGAGGCCTGGCGGAAGATCCTCGCCGAGAAGCCGCCGCGCGAGCAGGTGATCGAGACGGTCAAGGTCTCCGGCCTGCGTGGACGCGGCGGCGCCGGCTTCCCGACCGGCCTCAAGTGGTCATTCATGCCGCGAAACTCGCCGGGGCAGAAGTACATGATCTGCAACTCGGACGAGTCCGAGCCCGGCACCTGCCACGACCGCGACATCCTGCGCTTCAACCCGCACGCGCTGATCGAGGGCATGGCGATCGGCGGCTACGCGACGAACTCGAGCGTCGGCTACAACTACATCCGCGGCGAGTTCATGGCCGAACCGATTCCCCGCTTCGAGGCGGCGCTCGAGCAAGCGTACGCGGCGGGTCTGCTCGGGCGGAACATCCAGGGTTCCGGCGTCGACTTCGACCTCCACACGTTCGTCGGTGCCGGCGCCTACATCTGCGGCGAGGAGACGGCACTGCTCGAGTCGCTCGAAGGCAAGCAGGGCAGGCCGCGTTTCAAGCCGCCGTTTCCCGCGAACTTCGGCCTGTTCGGCAAGCCGACCACGATCAACAACGCGCAGAGCTACGCCTCCGTCCCGACCATCATGCGCAAGGGCGCGGAGTGGTTCTGCGGGCTCGGCCCGCCCAACTCCGGCGGCACCGTGATCTTCTCGGTCTCGGGCCACGTCGAGCGCCCGGGAAACTTCGAGCTGCCGCTCGGCATCCCGTTCACCGAGCTGCTCGAGCTCGCGGGCGGAATGCGCGGCGGGCGCAAGCTGAAGGCCGTGATCCCCGGCGGCTCGTCGGTGCCGGTGCTGCCGGCCGAGAAGATCATGGCTGCCAACATGGACTACGACTCGCTCAAGAAGGCAGGCTCGTCGCTCGGCTCCGCCGCCGTGATCGTCATGGACGAGACGACCTGCATGGTCCGCGTGCTCACGCGCCTCGCGCGCTTCTACCACATGGAATCCTGCGGCCAGTGCACGCCGTGTCGCGAGGGCACCGGCTGGCTGGAGCGCACGCTGCTGCGAATCCTCGCGGGCGAGGGGCGCCGGGCCGACATCGACATGCTGGTCGACGTGGCGAACAAGATCGAGGGCCACACGATCTGCGCGCTGGGCGACGCAGCGGCATGGCCCGTGCAGAGCTTCGTGCGGCATTTCCGGCACGAGTTCGAGTACTTCGTCGAGCACGGCCACAGCATCGTGCAGGCGCGCGCGGCGGCGGCATGAGCGGTACGCGCAGACCATGAGCGAAGAGCTGGTCAACATCGAAGTCGACGGCGTGGCGATGAAGGCGCGCAAGAACGCCATGATCATCCAGGTGACGGACGCGAACGGCGTCTACGTGCCGCGCTTCTGCTACCACGACAAGCTGAGCATCGCGGCGAACTGCCGCATGTGCCTGGTCGAGGTCGAGAAGGCGCCGAAGCCGATGCCCGCCTGCGCGACGCCGGTCGCCGAGGGCATGAAGGTCTTCACGAAGTCGCCCCGGGCGATCTCGGCACAGAAGGCGACGATGGAGTTCCTGCTGATCAACCATCCGCTCGACTGCCCGATCTGCGACCAGGGCGGCGAGTGCGAGCTGCAGGACCTCGCGATGGGCTTCGGGCGCGACATCTCGCGGTACACCGAGCGCAAGCGCGTCTTCAAGGACGAGAACCTCGGGCCTCTGGTTTCGACCGACATGACGCGCTGCATCCACTGCACGCGTTGCGTGCGCTTCGGCCAGGAGATCGCCGGCACGCCCACGCTCGGCACGATCGGCCGCGGCGAGCAGACGATGATCTCGACCTACATCGAGCAGAACATCGAGCACGAGCTGTCGGCGAACATCATCGACCTGTGCCCTGTCGGCGCGCTCAACAACAAGCCGTACCGCTATCGCGCGCGCGCCTGGGAGATGACCCAGGCCCCGCTCGTCTCGCCCCACGACTGCGTCGGCACCAATCTCTATGCGCACGTGCTGCGCGGTCGCGTGATGCGGATCGTGCCGCGCGCGAACGACGAGATCAACGAGGCATGGATCGCCGATCGCGACCGGTTCAGCTACGAGGGCATCTACTCGGCCGATCGCCTCGGCAAGCCATTGCTCAAGGAAGCGGGCGCCTGGCGCGAGGTCGACTGGGAGACTGCGCTCGAGGCGGCGGCGCGTGGGCTGCAACAGGTCGTGGGTTCCGCGGGTGCCGGCCAAGTGGGCGTGCTCGCCTCGCCGATGGCCACGCTCGAGGAGCTCGCGCTCACCGCCAAGCTCGCGCGTGGGCTCGGCACCAACAATGTCGACCACCGGCTGCGACGGGTCGACTTCCGCGACCAGGCGAACGACCCGTTGTCGCCGACGCTCGGTTGCACGATCGCCGAGCTGGAACAGGCGTCCGGCGTGCTGGTCGTCGGCTCCAGCATCCGCAAGGAAGTCCCGCTGCTCGCGCACCGCCTGCGGCAGGCGGCCGTGCGCCGCGGCGCCAAGGTTGCGCTGGTCAATCCCCAGCCGCTCGACCTGCGTTTCCCGACCGTCGCCCAGCTCACCAGCAACGGGCTCGGCATGGCGCAGCACCTGGCCGCGGTGCTCGTCGCGGCGACGCGGGCGCAGGGCACGGCGGCGCCGCACAACGTGCTGGCGTCCCTGGACGGCATCACTCCGTCCACGCAGCACGAAGCAGTTGCGGGCGCCCTCGGGAGCGGCGAGCGCAAGCTCATCCTGCTGGGCGCGCTCGCGATGCGCCACGCGGCTTATTCGGAAATCCGAGCGCTCGCGCAGGCGCTGGCGAGCGTCACCGGGGCGCACCTCGGCTACCTGCCCGAGGGCGGCAACGGCGTCGGCGCCGCGCTCGCCGGCGTACTGCCCCACCGGGGGCCGGGCGGACGCGTGCTGGCGCAGCCCGGATTGGCAGCAACCGACATGCTCGCCGCGCGACTCAAGGCCTACGTGCTCGTCGGTGGCATCGAGATCGCCGACCTGGCGCCTGCGACGGCGACGGATGCGTCCCTGCGCGGCGCCGAATGTGTCGTTGCGATCACGCCGTACGCCGGCGAGGAAATCCGGTCGATCGCGACGGTGATCCTGCCGTGTGCCGTGTTCGCGGAGACGTCGGGCACCTGGGTCAACGTCGAGGGCCGCTGGCAGAGCGTCGCGGGCGTGGCCCGCCCGGCGGGCGAGGCGCGGCCGGGGTGGAAGATCCTGCGCGTGCTCGGCAACCTGCTCGGCCTGCAGGGGTTCGAGCACGCGAGCTCCGAGGACGTGCGCGAGGAACTGCGCCACGAAATCGCGACCGCCCAGGGCGAGGCGGCGAGGCCCGGTGCGTTCGCCCCGGGGCCTCTTGCGGCGATGGATGTCACCCGCGACGTCGGCATCTACCGCATCGATGCGATCGTGCGGCGTTCGGCACCGCTGCAGGCGACGGCCGACGGGCTCGCGGCCGTCCCCCTGGCCGGCGGGCAGCCCTGATGGAGGCGCTCTTTTCGCTGTGGGCCGCGCAACCCGAGTGGTTCCGGGACACCGTCGTGACGGTGGCCCAGATACTCGCGATCACGATCACGCTGATCCTGAGCGTCGCGTACCTGACGCTCGCCGAGCGCAAGGTGATCGGCTACATGCAGGTCCGCATCGGGCCGAACCGCGTCGGGCCGTTCGGCCTGCTGCAGCCGTTCGCCGACGTGATCAAATTGCTGCTCAAGGAAGTGGTCGTCCCGGCGCGCTCGAGTCGCTTCCTGTTCGTCGTGGCGCCGCTGCTCACGCTGACGCCCGCGTTCGCCGCGTGGGCGGTGATGTCGCTCTGGCCGGGTTTTTCGGTGGCCGACGTCGATGCGGGCGTCCTCTATATCCTCGCGCTCGCGGGATTCGGCGCATACGGCATCATCCTGGCCGGATGGTCCACGAACTCCAAGTACGCGTTCCTCGGCGCGATGCGCTCGGCGGCACAGATCGTGGCGTACGAGATCGCCATGGGCTTCGCGCTGGTCGGCGTCGTGATGGCCTCCGGCTCGCTCAACTTCGGCAAGATCGTCGCCGCGCAGTCGGGCGGTCCGCTCAGCTGGTACTGGTCGTGGCTGTTGCCGCTGCTGGTCGTCTATTTCATCTCGGGCGTCGCCGAGACCAATCGCGCGCCGTTCGACGTCGCGGAGGGCGAGTCGGAGATCGTCGCCGGCTTCCACGTCGAGTACTCCGGCATCGCGTTCGCGCTGTTCTTCCTGGCCGAGTACGCCAACATGATCCTGATCTCGGCGCTCGCGGCGACGTTCTTCCTCGGCGGCTGGCTGTCGCCGTTCGAAGGTTATCCGGTCGTCGGCGGGATCGGTTGGCTCGCCGCCCCGGGCCTCCACTGGTTCGCGCTCAAGACGTGCTTCTTCCTGTTCTGCTTTCTCTGGTTCCGTGCCACGTTCCCGCGCTACCGCTACGACCAGATCATGCGTCTCGGCTGGAAGGTGTTCATTCCGGTCACGCTGGTCTGGCTGTGCGTGGAGGCGGCGCTGTGGATCTGGAAAATCGGGCCCTGGGCCGCGTGAGGTAGCGGGAACGTGCGCAGCTTCGTCAAGACATTCTTCCTCTGGGAACTGCTGCAGGGCCTGCGGGTGACGCTGCGCGCGTTCTTCGCGCCGAAGTTCACGGTCCACTACCCGGAGGAGAAGACGCCCCAGTCGCCGCGCTATCGCGGCATCCACGCGCTGCGCCGGTACCCGAACGGCCAGGAGCGCTGCATCGCCTGCAAGCTCTGCGAGGCGGTCTGCCCCGCGCTCGCGATCACCATCGAATCGGACGTGAGCGCGGACGGCACGCGGCGGACGACCCGTTACGACATCGACCTGTTCAAGTGCATCTACTGCGGCTTCTGCGAGGAGGCGTGCCCGGTCGACGCGATCGTCGAGACGCGGATCCACGAATACCACATGGAGAACCGCGGCGAGAACATCATGACCAAGGACAAGCTGCTGGCGATGGGCGAGCGCTACGAGGCCATGATCGCGGCGGACAAGGCCGCCGACGCGCGTTACCGCTGAGCGGCCAGGCGAGCACCCATGATCGTCAACCTCCTGTTCTACGTGTTCGGCGCCGTGCTCGTCCTCATGGCGGTCGGCGTGATCACCGCGCGCAACCCGGTGCATTGCGCGCTGTTGCTGGTGGCGGCGTTCTTGAACAGCGCGGTGATCTGGCTGCTGCTCGAGGCAGAGTTCCTGGCAGTGACGCTGATCGTCGTGTACGTGGGCGCCGTCATGGTGCTCTGGCTGTTCGTCGTCATGATGATGGACGTCGACGTCGCGAAGCTGCGGCAGGGCTTCACCCGCTACGCGCCGCTCGGCGCGCTGATCGCGCTGATCGTCGTCGCGCAGATCGGGCTGGTCGTCTACGTGCGCCAGCTCGGGCTCGCGGACTTCCCGGCGCCGGCGGCCAAGCCGGAAGGCTACTCGAACACCCACGCGCTCGGCGAGCTGCTCTACACCCAGTACCTGTATCCGTTCGAGATCGCCGCCGTGATCCTGCTCGTGGCGATCGTGGCTGCCATCACCCTCACCATGCGAGACCGCCCGGGGCAGAAAGTCCAGGACATCAACCGGCAGGTGGCGGTCCGCGCGAAGGACCGCGTGCGCATCGTCAGGATGGATGCGGTCACGCCGGAAGCGGCCGGGACGGATGCGGAGGCGAAGCCGTGATTCCGCTGCCGCACGTGCTGCTGCTCTCCGGCATCCTGTTCAGCCTGAGCGTCGCGGGCATCTTCATCAACCGCAAGAACGTCCTGCTGCTGCTCATGTGCATCGAGCTGATGCTGCTCGCGGTCAACTTCAACTTCATCGCGTTCTCCCATTACCTGGGCGATCTGGCCGGGCAGGTGTTCGTGTTCTTCATCCTCACGGTCGCCGCCGCGGAATCGGCGATCGGCCTCGCGATTCTGGTGGTGCTGTTCCGCGAACGGCGCACGATCGACGTCGAGGACCTCGACGCGATGAGGGGCTGAGCCGTGGAATCGACGCTGCTCGTCATCGTGCTCGCGCCGCTCCTGGCCTCGATCGTGACGGGCCTGTTCGGTCGCTGGGTCGGCCGGAGGGGCGCGCACCGTCTGACCATCGCCGGCGTCGCGCTCGCCTGCGGGCTCTCGTTCAAGGTGCTCTGGGAATCGCTGCACGGGGCGGCCGCATTCGACGGTCCCGTCTACACCTGGCTCGTGAGCGACGGCATCCGCATGGAAGTCGGCTTCCTCGTGGACCGGCTCTCGGCGCTGATGATGTGCGTCGTGACGTTCGTGTCGCTGATGGTGCACGTGTACACGATCGGCTACATGCGCGACGACCCCGGGTACACGCGGTTCTTCAGCTACATCTCGCTGTTCACCTTCGCGATGCTGATGCTCGTGATGTCGAACAACTTCGTGCAGCTGTTCTTCGGCTGGGAGGCGGTCGGTCTCGTGTCCTACCTGCTGATCGGGTTCTGGTACACGCGGCCGTCGGCGATATTCGCGAACCTGAAGGCCTTCCTGGTCAACCGCGTGGGCGATTTCGGCTTCCTGCTCGGGATCGCGGGCATCGTCTACGTGACGGGGTCACTGCACTACGGCGAGGTCTTCGCGCAGGCCGACAGGATCGCCGGCAGCACGTTCGAGCTGCTGCCGGGACGGGCCTGGCAGGCGGCGACCGTCATCTGCATCTGCCTCTTCATCGGCGCGATGGGCAAGTCCGCGCAGGTGCCGCTGCACGTCTGGCTGCCGGATTCCATGGAAGGCCCGACGCCGATCTCGGCGCTGATCCATGCCGCGACGATGGTCACCGCGGGCATCTTCATGGTCGCGCGCATGTCCCCGCTGTTCGAGCTGTCGGAGACGGCGCTCGGCTTCGTGCTGGCGATCGGGGCGACCACGGCGCTCTTCATGGGTTTCCTCGGCATCGTCAACAACGACATCAAGCGGGTCGTCGCGTACTCGACGCTGTCGCAGCTCGGCTACATGACGGTGGCGCTCGGCGTGTCGGCCTACGCGGGCGCGATCTTCCACCTGATGACGCACGCGTTCTTCAAGGCACTGCTGTTCCTCGCCGCGGGCTCCGTGATCATCGCGATGCACCACGAGCAGGACATGACCAAGATGGGCGGGCTGCGCAAGTACATGCCCGTAACCTACTGGACGGCGCTGCTCGGTTCGCTGGCGTTGATCGGCTTTCCCGGGTTCTCGGGATTCTTCTCGAAGGACGCATTGATCGAGGCCGTGCACGAGTCGCGGCTGCCGGGCGCCGCCTATGCGTACTTCTGTGTCGTCGCGGGCGTGTTCGTCACGGCGTTCTACTCGTTCCGGCTGGTGTTCATGACCTTCCACGGGCGCGAACGGTTCCCGATCCACGCCGCCGCTGGTCACGACGCGATCGATGCCGGTCACGCCGCCCACGCGCACGGCGACGACGCGCCCGACGATGGGCAAGAGGCTCACGATCCCGCGGCGGGACACCACGGACACGGCGGGCCGCCGCGGGAAAGCCCGTGGGTCGTCACCCTGCCGCTCGTGCTGCTGGCCATCCCGTCGGTGGCGATCGGCTGGCTCACGATCGGGCCGCTGCTGTTCGGCGGCTGGTTCGGCGACGCCATTCGCGTGACCGGCCCGCACGACGTGCTCGCGCGCCTGGGCGGGGAATTCCACGGCCCCGCACGCTTCGTCGAGCACGGCTTCCTCGGGCCTGCCGTGTACCTCGCGGCGGCGGGCGTAGTCCTCGCCTGGTTCCTGTACCTGAAACGACCCGAACTCGCCGGAGTGCTGCGCCAGCGGGCCGGTGGCCTCTACACGCTGCTCGTCAACAAGTACTACTTCGACTGGTTCAACGAGCGAGTGCTGGCCGCGGGCAGCCGCATGCTGGGGCAGGCGCTGTGGAAGGTCGGCGACGTCGCCGTGATCGACGGTGCGGCGGTCAACGGGTCCGCGCGGCTGGTCGGGTGGATCGCGCAGGTCGCGCGCGGCCTGCAGTCGGGATACCTGTACCACTACGCGTTCGCGACCATCATCGGGCTGTCCGCGCATCCGCGCGTACCGCGGCGGGCTGCTGCCGAACACGCGGAGGGAGATCGAGCGCGAGCTGCGGGCCGGCAACATCCAGGGGGTGGTCTCGACGAGACGCCCTGAAGCTCGGGATCGAGCATCGGCGCGCTCGACGCGGCCGTGATCGCCGGCTACCCGAAGGGAAGCGGGTCGCAGAGCCTCTCGGCAGCAGGCCGGGCGCGCGGGGCGCCACAGCGGCCTCTCGGTGGCGGCGTTCGTGGCCCGGAGCGAGCCGATCGACCAGTTTCTCTCGGCGCACCCCGAGTACTTCTTCGGGCGCTCGCCGGAGCACGGCCTCGTGAATCCCGACAACCTCTCGATCCTCGTCGAGCGCCTCTCAAGTGCGCCTGCTTCGAACTCCCCCTCCCGGCCGGCGAAGCATTCTGGCGCCGCCGCCGGCCTCGGCACCATCAA
>CAVQQX010000159.1:0-14587 GCA_963714645.1 uncultured Gammaproteobacteria bacterium | reverse complement strand
GTCTCCCGCACGAATCGTTCGGCGGCGGCGACGAACAAAGCCGCCGGGTCGAGCGAGGCGCCGTGGCTGTCGCCGCGTCCGCCCGGCACGAACAGCGTATATCCCCCTTCCTGCAGGCCGTGGCCCGCGAGCCAGGCGGCGCGCGCGTCGGGCAGCGAAGGCGTGAACAGCGTGTCGAGGTGCCGCACGCAATAGCTCGGTGTCAGCCTGAGCTTGAGACGCTCGAGCAGCGAGAGCCCGCCCGTCACGAACTTCGGAAACACGATCCAGTGCTCGTCGAGCAGCCGCAGCCAGCTGAGCCGGAACGCTTTCCAGCGCAGCCGCGGCGAGCGGCTCGTGAACACCAGGCGTGCGCCCGCCTGTTTCGCGACCCGCAGCTGCTCCGTGCGCCCGGCGTTGTCGAACACGACCACGTCGGGACGCACCGCACCGATCGTCGCGGCAACTTGTGGCGTGCAGCGGGTGGGCGAGTCGTCACAGTCGTGCACGGGGAAGTCGACGGCGTCGCGGAATGCGCCGTTGCGGCTCACGAGGAAGTGCGATTCGATCTCGGGCGCCACGCGGCGCAGCTCGCGCGCGACGATCAGGCACCGCATCAGTTCGCCGGAACCGTTCGGGCCGGACACGGGCACGAACAGCACGCGCGGTGGTGGCGGGCTGCGGGTCGTGGCGGCGGGGTGCATGGGTCCTGCGGTCCGGCGGGTTTGTCCGTCTCGAGGCGGACGGCATGATACAGGCAGGTCGGCTCAATACTTGAGCGTGGAGAGCAGCAGGTTGGTCTCGGACGTCGCGACGCCCTCGATCCGCCGGATGCGCCCGAGCACGCGGTCGAATTGCTCGAGCGTGTCGGCGCGCAGCTCGGCGACGATGTCCCAGCGTCCGTTCGTCGTGTGCAGCGCGGAGACGGCCGGGTCGCCACGCAAGGCCGCGAGCACGTCCTCGACGGACGGCCCTTCCACCGCCAGCAGCATCAGCGCGACGATGCGCCTGTCCTCGTCCGGCGCCGTGAGCCGCACGGTGTAACCCGCGATCGCGCCTTCGCGCTCGAGGCGGGCCATCCGGTTCTGGACAGTCCCGCGTGCCACCTGCAATCGCTTTGCGAGTGTCGCGACCGGGAGCCGGGCATTGCCCCGGAGCAGGCCGATGAGTTGGCGGTCGAGGTCGTCCATCGTGGCTTCGCTTTGTGGTCAGATTGCTTTGTTAGGCTGACGAATTTTACAAATTATAGCGCACTCCGGTCATTGTTCTGGCTTCCTGTTGGCTCACGAAGCCGGGATGATGGCTTCCCGGCTCGCAATGACTTCTGCGGCAGCCGGCCATCGGAGTCTCAGTACCATGGTCGACTACATCGGCGTCCGCGACATCCAGCGCCTGGTCCGTGCCGTCGGGCCGGCCGAGTTCATGGCGCGGCTCGCGCAGGAGATCGAGGCGGACTACGCACGCTGGCCCGACTTCGAGAACTCCCCGCGCCTTGCGAGTCACTCGCCGGTCGGCGTCATCGAGCTGATGCCGGCGACCGACGGCAGGCTGTACTCGTTCAAGTACGTGAACGGGCATCCGCGGAACACGGCCTCGGGACTGCTCACCGTCATGGCCTTCGGCATGCTCGCCGAAGTGGATACCGGCTATCCCCTCCTGCTGTCCGAGCTCACCGTGACTACGGCGCTGCGCACGGCGGCCACGTCGGCGCTCGCCGCGCAGAAGCTCGCGCGGCCCGGTAGCCGCGTGATGGCGCTGATCGGCAACGGCGCGCAGAGCGAGTTCCAGGCGATCGCGTTCCACCGGCTGGTGGGGATTCGCGAGCTGCGCGTGTTCGACGTCGATCGCCACGCCACCGCCAAGCTGGTGCAGAACCTGCGGGCGGTGCCCGAACTCGCCGATCTGCAGCTCGTCAGCTGCGGTTCCACCGCCGAGGCCTGCCGCGGAGCGGACATCGTCACGACCGTGACCGCCGACAAGCGCAACGCCGTGATCCTCACGCCGCCCATGGTCGCGCCCGGCATGCACATCAACGGCGTCGGCGGCGACTGCCCCGGCAAGACGGAACTGCACGCCGACATCCTGCGCATGCCGAACCTGCGCGTGGTCGTCGAGTTCGAGCCGCAGTCGCGGATCGAGGGCGAGATCCAGCAGATGCCGGCCGACTACCCGGTGATCGAGCTGGCGCAGGTCGTGCGCGGCGAGGTCGTCGCGCGGCGTTCCGTGGAGGACGTGACCCTGTTCGATTCGGTGGGCTTCGCGCTCGAGGACTACTCCGCGCTGCGTTTCCTGCACGCATTGCTGCAGGAGCAGCACGTCGGCCGCCGCGAACTGGACCTGGTCCCCTTGCTCGCCGATCCGAAGGATCTCTTCGGCGGCACGCTCGGCGCGGGCAAGGCTTCGGCGCGGCCCCGCGCGCGACGTTCCGCGTGAGGCACGGTCGATGAGGCGGCTACCCGGGGTCACGTTGATCGGCGCGCCGACCGACATCGGCGCCGGCGCGCGCGGCGCGTCGATGGGCCCCGAGGCGCTCCGCGTCGCGAACCTGAAGCCCACGCTCGAGGCGCAGGGACTCGTGGTGTTCGACCGCGGCAACCTGAACGGGCCGCCCAACCCCTGGCTGCCGCCGGTCGACGGTTACCGGCACCTCGCGCAGGTGGTGGAGTGGAACCGGCTCGTGCACGAGACCGTGTACGGCGAACTGCACGACGGGCGACTGCCCATCCTGCTCGGCGGCGACCACAGCCTCGCGATCGGATCGATCAGCGCGGCCGCACGCCATTGCCGCGCCACCGGCCGCACGCTGCGCGTGCTGTGGTTCGACGCGCATGCCGACTTCAACACCAGCGTACTGACGCCGAGCGGCAACGTGCACGGCATGCCGGTCGCCTGCCTCTGCGGCCACGGCCCGGTCGAGCTCGTCGCGATCGGGGGCAAGGTGCCCGCGCTGCGGCCGTCCGAACTGCGCCAGATCGGCATCCGCAGCGTCGACGCCGGGGAGAAGCGCCTCGTGCACGAGGTGGGCTACGAGGTGTTCGACATGCGCTTCATCGACGAGATGGGCATGCGTCGCACGCTCGAGCTCGCGCTCCAGGGCGTCGGCGCCTCCACGCACATCCACGTGAGCCTCGACGTCGACTTCCTCGATCCCGACATCGCGCCGGGCGTCGGCACCACCGTGCGCGGCGGCCCGACCTATCGCGAGGCCCAGCTCTGCATGGAGATGGTCGCGGACACGGGCCGGCTGGGCTCGCTCGACATCGTCGAACTCAATCCCGCATTCGACGAGCGCAACCGTACGGCGGAGATCGCGGTGGACCTGATCGGGTCGCTGTTCGGCAAGAGCACGCTGATGCGGAAGGAGCTGGGTGAATAGAGAACAGTGAACAGCGGGAAGAGGTGGCGGCGACACGAGCGTGCGTGCTGCGCCTCCTACCGCGGTCTACTATTCCCTCCTCCTTTCTTCTTCTCCGTCTCCTGCTTCTTCCCCCCGTCTTTCTTGCCCGTGAAGCAGTCGACGTTCTCGCCCGGGCCGGTCTCGAACAGCGCGAGCAGGGCGGCCGGAGGCGTGATCGCGGCGAGCGCCGCCGCGGCTGCCGCCCGTGCGAGCAGCGATTTCGCCTGCGGCCGGAACTTCGGATCCTTGAACGTGCCTCCGATCCGGAGGGGACCGCGCAGCGCCACGGCGCTGAAATCCTTCGGTTCCGGCCGCACTTCGAGCGCGAGTGCCTCGCGGTCGAGGTTGACCTTGCCCTCGCCGAACATGACGGTGTCGGTCGTATCGAACACGAGCGAGCGTGCGTCGGCCACGCCGTCGTCCACGGTGAAGTCGCCGTAGGCGCAGCGCAGCTTGACCGTCTTGTCCTTGCCCAGCAGGAACTTGAGCGACTCCGCGACATCGAGGCCCGCGAGTTCGAGCAGCAGGTTGCTGAAGCGTCCCTTGCCCATCGCGAGCTGCACCTCGCCATCCGACGTCGCGAGCATGTCGGCGACGGAGTTGCCGTTGCCGTTCAGGACCACGGAGCCGCTCAGTTGCCCCATGTTGGGCGGTTGCATCGTCGGCATCAGTTTCTCGAGGTCGACGCCGTGCAGCGCGAGCCGCGCGTCGGCGTCGATGTGCGCGTCGGTCGCGTCGAGCGCGACTTCACCGGCGATGCGCCCGCCTGCGAACCCGAAGTCCATCGGGTCGAGCCGCAGCACGGAGTCCTGGAGGTGCACGCTCGTGTTCATCGACTCGAGCGGCCACTTGCCGGCATCGATCGCACCGGCGCGCAGGCGCACGTCGGCATTCATCGCCGCGAGCTTGCGCAGGTCGTACGGCTTGTCGGGCAGCAGCCGCGGGCTGGCCTTGCGCCGGTTCGATTCCTCGCGCTGTTCGGGCGACGCCGATTCGCCCTCGCGCGTCGAGGGCGGCAGGCCGACCAGGCCGCCCAGATCGTCGAAGTCCAGCCGCTTCGAGACCAGGTCTCCCCGCATGAACGGCTTGTCGCCGGACAGGTCGACGCTCACGAAGCCCGCCACGTCGCTGTCGCCGACGCGGCCCTCGAGGCCGCGCAGGGTCAGCACCCGCGCGTTGCGTACGAACTCGCCGGCGATCCGGTAAGGCGGCGTCGGGGGCAGTGCCAGCCCGATCAGCGGATACAGGTCCGCAAGGTCGTTCCCGCTCAGCTGCAGGTCGACCGCGAAGCGCGCGGGGTTGAAAGGCACGTCGATCGCGCCGGACGCGCGCGCCCGCGTCGTTCCGGCCCGGGCGGAGAAGTCCACGCGAAACTTGGCATCCTTGCGCTCGAGCAGCGCGAGCGGTGAATCGGCCCGGCCGTCCAGGCGGAAGGGGTGGCCGCGATAACGGCCAGTGCCCCTCGCCAGCAACCGGACGCTTGCCGCGCCCGGCTCGGGGTCGGCCGAGTCGACTGTCAATCGCAGGTCGGTGCCGAGCGGCACGTCGCGGACATCGAGTCGCCCGTCGTGCACGCGGATCTCCCCGAACGACCAGCCGCCGGCGCGCGGGGCAGGATCGGCGTCGCGGCGAAACCGCCAGTTCGCGACTCCGTGGCGATTCCGCTCCAGCAGCAGCGCCGGGCGTACGACGTCGACGCGGCGCAGCGTGCGCTCGCCCTGCAGTAGCGGCCAGAAGGGCACCTCGAGCCGCAGCATGTCCGCGTGCGCCATCTTGGGCGCCAGCGACCAGCGAGCGTTTGCGAGTGACAGGCCGTGCACCCGGATCACCACCACGCGGCCAAGGTCGACCTCGAGCGGCCCCGCGATTTCGAACGGCCGGCCCGTCCCCGCGGACACCCGGCGCTCGACCGGCCCCTTGAACCAGTTCCAGTCCCACAGCAGCAGCAGCGCTGCGAGGAGCACGCCCGTCGCGAGCAGGGCTACGTGCCATGCACGCGTGCGTCGCCCGCGCGGCGTCGTGGCCGCGGACTCATCCGACATGCCGGCCAGTGTTGCGGTCCGGTCCGGTCGCGTCAGTCGTACGGTGCAGGGAATCCGCGTCGGCGCGCTCCTACCCGCCGATGCCCGCTCCGGCGTCAGAACCGGCGGCGCGCGCCGGAGCGATGCGGGCTATGCACCCGCGCCCGGCGGCCGCTACTCTCTGCAGCACCATGAACCGCGGTGCGCTGCTCCCCGTCGTCCTGGTCACCGCATTGCTGGTGACGGCCGGCCTGTGGCGGCTGGCGCCTGCGCCTTCCGATCCCGAGGTCCGGACGGACGCCACGGATGTCGCGGCACCCGAGCGCCCGGCGGCGGACGGACTGCCTCCCGAAGCGGTCGAGACGTTGCGCCTGATCGCGACGGACGGCCCTTTTCCCTACGACCGTGACGGGGCGACGTTCCAGAATCGTGAAGGCCGGTTGCCCGAGCGCCCGCGAGGGTATTACCGCGAGTACACGGTGCGCACTCCCGGCGAAGGCGATCGTGGCGCCCGGCGCATCGTGACCGGGGGCGACCCGCCGACCGATTTCTACTACACCGACGACCACTACCGCAGCTTCCGGCGGCTCGACGGAGGCGGCGCGCGATGAACCGCCCGCCGCCGGGCGACCCGCAGCGCGATCCCCCGGTCGTGCAGCACGCCCGGCTGCACGACTCGACGCTCGGTGGGGTCGCGCTGCTCGCGGACGCGCTCGGGTACCGCTTGTTCGTCGTCGACCTCGCGCAGTGCCTCGACAAGGCCTGCCTGCTCGAACGCTCGGCTCGTGCACTCGCGTTTCCCGACTGGTTCGGCAACAACTGGGATGCCTGGTTCGACTGCCTGGCCGACCTGAGCTGGCATCCACCCGCGGCGGGCTACGTGATTGCGCTGCGCAACGCGCGCGGGCTCGCCCAGGCAGCGCCCGAGGCGCTCGACACCGCGCTTGCGATCCTGGGCGATGCGGCACGCGTCTGGTCGGATCGCGGGATCACGCTGCGGGTGTTCGTCGACACCGCCGGGAACGACTGACGATTCCTGGCCCGCGCCGGCGCACGTGAAACCGACGGTGGAGCGCCGCCGGGGCGCCTCAACGCGGGTCCTGCAGCGTCGGCACCAGCGAGGCGTCGCCGGTGAGCTGCCAGTGCACGAGCGACATCGGCATCATGCCCGCGGCGTTGAACTCGTCGAAGAAGCCGCGCAGCGTGAAGTCCTCGCCGACCTGAGTCGCGCGCGCGCGGATCAGCTCGTCGACCAGGTACTTGCCCGTGACGTAGCTCGAGCCGTATCCGGGCTGGCGCAGGTAGAGCTGCTGTTCGAAATGCAGCAGGTCGAGGTCGGGCCGCATCCAGCCGCGCGGCGTCCACTCGACCTGGAAGTCCTTCGCCTGCCGGATGTCCATCACGTTGGCGTGCGCGTAGAGCGAGGCCAGGCCGCGGGCGGCCCGCTGCGCAAGCATGATCCAGACGATCTCCCGCGCCCGCGGATTGTCGTCGTAGTAACCCGCGTGCAGGACGATCTCCTCCATCGCGGTGGCCGTCCCCTCGGCACGGGAGTCCCACGCGTTGTATTTCCACGCAGTTCGACGGATCGGGCTCGGGTTGGGTGCATGCACCAGCCATGCATGATCGAACCAGTGCTGGAAGTGCGCGTACAGCGTGATCGGTTCGTAATGGCTCGCGATGGAGAAGAAGTTGCGTTCACCGAGCGGCACGAATGCGTCGATGTGCGCACGCAGCGCCGGTTCGAGGTAGGGCTCCACCGTGAGCACCTGCTTCGCCGCCAGCCACTTCATGTACCTGGTGACCGCGTCGTTGGCCCTCTTCGCATGGCTTGCGGCATCCGCCGGCAGGATGAGCTCGGGCAGCCCGCGGTTGCGGTGTTCCTCGAGCCGCAGCGCGGCGTGCGCGCGCGCGAGTTCGCGCTTGAGCAGCATCACCTCGTCGTCCCAGGTCATCGGCACGAGGTGCACGTTGCGCAGGCTCCACTCGTACGCCTGCTTGCCGATTCCTGAGGGCCCCGTCTTCGAGACCGACTGCTGCTCGAGCCAGCCGATGAACGCGACCGTCGCGGCACGGGCGTCGGCGATCGCCTGCGGCAGTCCGCGTCCTGCCCCGGCCGTCCGCGTCGCGAGCGCGTCGAGGTTCGCCACCTGCTGCTGCATGGTGGCCGTGCCGGTGATCCAGAGGTCGTGCGCGTTGCCGGTCAGGTTGCGGCGCGCCTGCTCGAGCAGTGGTGCGATCGTCGCGACCTCGGCGGCGAGCTTGCGCTCGTCGGCCGGGGACAGCGGAAACGTGTACTGCCAGGTCTCGACGATCGCGTGGTGCGTGGGGCCCTCGTGCTCGGGAGTATCGCTTTGCTCGGTCCAGATCGACTGGTAGAACGCGGGGTCGCGCGCCCAGGGTTGCAGCGTGCGCAGGTCGAACTCCATGCCGTTCATCTGCGCGCGCACGAGCTCGTAGTCGATGCGCTGCTCGCGCGTCCACGACGACGGGTCGAGCGCCGCCAGTCGCGCCTGGCAACGCCCGAGCTGCGCCTGGCGTCGCGCGACGGCGGCGACGGTGTAGTCGGGCACACCCGCGCGCAGCGCCGGCTTCTCTACGGCGCGCCACTCGTCGTACAGCGTGAGCAGGTCCCGGTACGAGCCGGACGCGGCCGGCGCGGAATGGCTGACCATGAGCAGGATTCCCAGGGTGAGCCAGGACGACCACGCAGGCATGGGGCGCACGCCTCCTGGGGTTGATGAGGTTGCAGGGGCGACAGACGACATTCGCCCGATGCTACCGCAGCCCCTCTCCACGCGTCGCGGCGGCGAGAGCCCGCCGCGTCTTAATAGGTGGCGGGAATCGTGCTCCGGTAATCGTCGCGCTCGCGACGATACTGCACGAGGTCGCGCTCGAGGCTGGCGATTTCGGCCTTGTAGCGGCCGATGCGCTCGGCGGCCTGCTTGGCGTCGATCACCGACTCGGTGCGTCGCTCGACCGTCGACGTATCCGCGATCAGCACGATCGCCTCGCGGCCGAGCGAATCCTCGAGCCGGCGGATCTCGCGCTGGCGGAATGCGATGCCTTCCTCGGCATCCCAGACGCGACGGTTGCGCACGTAGAGTTCGCGACCCACGTCGTAGCCCTGCTCGAACTCGGCGGCGAGGTCGCCCGGGCAGGTGCCCGCGTAGACCTGCCCGCTGGCTCCGACCCGGTAGCCGTTGTGGGCCTGGCAGAACTCCCGCATGCCCGCTGCGCGACCGGCCGTGTATGCGACCAGGTCCGGCGCGACGCCGTACTCGGCGCACGCGCGGCGATGGTCGCCGATGCGGGTGCCGGGCCGGCCCGAGACGCCGTCCTCGTAGCCGATCGTGCGCCAGTCGACCGTACGGCACTCGTCCTTGCTCATGCTGGCCGAGCAGCCGGCCAGCAACGACAGCAGCACGACGGTCGGGAAAAGACGGAGCGGAACGATTTTCGACGCCATGTGCGGATCGATGCCACGTCGCCACGAGGCACGCGGGCCCCTATGATCCCAGCATAGCCACGGCCGGCCGGCGCGTGCGTGCGCGGGTCACGTTTCCGGCGGCCTTCGCACGTCGCGCGTATCATCCTGCGCATCAGATGAACGAGAACGCTCCCCCGGCGCGGCGTCGACCCCCGGCGCGGGCCCCCCGTGCGACCGGCCCCGTGCTCACGCCGCTGCCGCGGCTCGAGGTGCCCTGGGCGCCGCTCGAGGTGCTGTCCGCCGAGCAGGTCGAGCGGATTCTGCAGGGCGCTTGGCGGGTGCTGGAGGAGGCGGGGATCGAGATCCGGGGCGCGGCGGCCCGCGAGGTCTATCGTGCAGCCGGCGCGCTCGTGGACGACGACACGCACCTCGTGCGGCTCGGACGCGACCTCGTGCAGGCGCAGCTTGCGCACGCGCCGGAGCGCTTCGTGCTGCACGCGCGCAACCCCGGCCGGCATCTGCACGTCGGCGGACGCACGGTCAATTTCGGGCCGGTCAACGGGGCTCCGAACATCCGCGACGCGGTGCGGGGTCGCCGCTACGGAGACATCGCCTCGTTCCGCGACCTCCTGAGGCTGACCCACGCGCTCGGCGTGCTGCACTGGCAGGGCGGTATCGTCGTCGAACCCGTGGACGTACCCGTCCCCGTGCGTCACCTCGCGACCTACCGCGCGCACATCGAGTGCTCGGACATCGTGTGGGCCGCGCGCGGGGTCGGCGGCGTGCAGGCGGAGGACGCGATCGCGATCTCCGCGATCGAGCACGGCTGCAGCGTCGAGGCGCTCGCGGCCCGGCCCACGCTGCTCACGGTCACCAACGTCAATTCGCCGCGCCGCGTCGACGAGGAGATCCTCGACAACATCATGGCGATGGCGCGCCACGGCCAGTGCGTGGTGATCACTCCGTTCACGCTGATGGGCGCGATGGCGCCGATCACGCTCGCCGGGGCGCTCGTGCAGCAGACGGCGGAGGCGCTCGCGATCGTGACGCTTTGCCAGCTGCTGCGACCGGGCGCGCCCTGCGTGATGGGCGGGTTCACGTCGAACGTCGACATGCGCACCGGTTCACCGGCGTTCGGGACGCCCGAGTACGTCAATGCGACGCTCGCCACTGCCCAGCTCGGCCGCCGGCTGCGCCTGCCCGTGCGCACGAGCGCGGTGAACGCGTCACCGGCGGTCGACGCGCAGTCGACCTGGGAGACCGGGTTTTCGCTGCAGGCCGCGATCCTGAGCCACAGCCACCTGATCAACCATGCCGCGGGCTGGCTCGAGGGCGGGCTGTCCGCGTCGCTCGAGAAAGTCGTCGTCGACGCGGAGATGCTGCGCAGCTGGGCCGAGCAGCTGAAGCCGATCGATTTCAGCGACGACGACCTCGCGCTCGAGGCGATCAAGGCGGTTGCGCCGGGCGGCCATTTCTTCGGCTCCGCGCACACGCTCGCGCGCTACGAACATGCGTTCCACCGTCCGCTGCTCTCCGACTGGACGAACTTCGAGAACTGGACCGATGCCGGCGCACGCGACGCCACGCAACGGGCGACGGAGCTTTGGCAGAAGCTGCTGGCAGGCTACGAGCCGCCGGCGCTGGACCCGGCGATCCGCGAAGCCGTCGCGGCGTACGTCGCGCGGCGCGCGGAGGAACTCGGCGCTTCGCTGGCATGAACACGCCGATCATGAACGCGCGCATGTACGCGGTGACGCCCGCCGTGGAGACGCTCTGGCGCGAACTGCTCGAACGCATCACCGCGGAGGCGGGCCTCGCGTTCGACTACGTGCCGTATCCGGCCCCGCAACCGCTCGAGGCGCTCTGGACGCGCCCCGACCTGGGCTGCGTCTTCATGTGCGGCTTGCCGCAGGCGCTCGGCCTCGCGCCGGTCGTACCGATCGCGGCGCCGATCCCGCGGGCCGCGTGGGCGCAAGGCCGGCCGGTCTACCGGTCGGACCTGATCGTGCGCGAGGACGCGCCGTACCGCTCGCTCGCCGACACCTTCGGCGGTCGCGCCGGGTGGACGGTCGAGCATTCGCACTCGGGCTTCAATGCGTTCCGCCACCACCTGCTCGCATACCGCTCAGCGGCGCGCCCCGTGCTGTACGGAACGATGCAGGGCCACCTGGTCACGGCACGCGCGATCCTGGATGCCGTGCGCGAGGGCCGCATCGACGTGGGTCCGCTCGACGCCTACTGGCACCGGTTGATCGCACACCACCAGCCGGATGTCGTCGCGGGAACCCGCGTGCTGGAGGCGACGGAGGTGGCGGCCATGCCCGCATTCGTGACGGCGGCGACGACGCCGGCCGCAGCCGTCGCGGCGCTCAAGCAGGCGTTCGTGGATGCCGGGCGCCGCGGCTGGTTCGCGCGCTACGCCGACGGTCTACTGACCGACGGATTCGCCGCTGTCGACGCGGGCGATTACGCCCGCACGCTCGAGTGGCACCGTGCCGCGCATGCCGCCGGCTACCCCCTGCCTGCGTGAGTCGATCACGCTGTTGAAGCGCGGCGGGACGCGGCCGGTCGGATGCTCGACGCGGTCGTGCGGCCGGAACAGGTAGCGGCGCGCCACGTCGAAATAGGTCGAGTACACGTGGTCACCGCTCTGCGCGAGCAGGCGGTTGCGTACCAGCCGGTAGCGCGCGTTGTAGCGATACCAGGGCAGCGCCGGCTCGTCGTGGTGCAGCGAGTGCAGGTTGTTGAACAGGAACAGCGGCCCGAGCACCCACGAATTTTCGACCGTCGCCGTGCGCTCGTGGCGGTCGCCGCGCGCGCGGTGCTCGGCGAACGAGCGGATCAGCAGCAGCGCGTTCCCGGGCACGACCATCGCAACGAAGTAGAGCCACAGTGGGATGCCGCAGTACGCCACGACCCACACCCCCACGGGCAGGACGCAGGCGACGTGCAGTGCCCACGCCGCGCGCACGCCCGGTTCGTCTGCCAGCAGCGCGCGCACTTCGCGCCGGAGGAACGTGCCGACCCGCCACCACGAGCCGATCAGCGTGCGCCCGGCCAGCGTCTGCTGCAGCAGGCGCATGCCGCGCTTGAACGCCGGCAGTGCCCGCCAGGCCTCGGGCGTGAGGTAGTTCGATTCCGGATCGTCGAACGGGTCGGTCAGGCGGTCGTTCACGTGGTGCTTGAGGTGCAGCACCCGATACCGCTCGTAGGGGATCCACAGCGAAAGGGGCGCAATGCCGAGCGCGCAGTTCACGGACTTCGACCGCGTCGGGTGGCCGTGCACGAGTTCGTGCTGCAGCGAGCTGTGGAATGCGAGCGTGACAGCGACGCCGGGGGCAAGCAGCCACAGCGGCAGGTCGCCGTAGGCCGCGGTCAGGACGAGCCAGCAGGCGTAGCACGCGACCAGCAGCGCGACGGTCGGCCATTCGATCGCCGGCAGGCGCGCAGCCGCGCCCCCGGCGGCGCGAGGCACGTCGTCATCGGTGTGAGGGGCCTGCATCGACCGTCGAGCTCCCTGGGCTGCGCGTCGATCTTAGCAAAGCGGGCCGTGGGCGACAGCGCCGCGGCCGTCAGGCGTGACCGAATCGGAGGAATCGACGCTCGAGCAGCCGGGTACCGTCGTAGAGCAGGATGGCCATCAGTCCCGTGACCAGGCCGCCCTGGAGCACGAAGGCGGTGTTGTTCGACAGCAGCCCGGCGATGATCACTTCGCCCAGGCCGCTCGCGGCGACGGTCGACCCGAGCGTGGCCGTGCCGACGTTGATCACGAGGGACAGGCGGACCCCTTCGAGGATCAGCGGCAGGGCGAGCGGCAGTTCGACCTGGCGCAGCCGCTGCGCGGGGCTCATGCCCATGCCGTCGGCTGCCTCGAGCACCGATCGCGGAGTGCCCTCCAGGCCGGCAATCGTGTTCTCGAATACCGGCAGCAGGCCGTACGCGAACAGTGCGATCAGGGTCGGCAGCTGGCCGAATCCGACGAGCGGCACGGTGACCGCCAGGACCGCGACCGGCGGGAACGTCTGGCCGACGTTCACGAGCGTGCGCGAGAGCGGCAGGAAGGCGGCGCCGGAGGGCCGAGTCACGCAGATGCCGAGGGCGACGGCGACGACCGTGCTCGCGGCGGCGGCGAGCAGCACCGTGAGCAGGTGCGCGACGGCGAGCGGCAGCAGTTCGCCCTGGTCGTAGATCGCCGGCGCGCCGTACTGGTTGAACGGCGCGAACAGGGGAGCGAAGGGCTGCGGCGCCACCAGGAACGCGACGAGCAGGCCGACGACGACCAGGCGCAACCAGCCTGCCCTCGTCACGGGCCGGCCCTGCCGCGCGCGAGGATCTCGGCGAGCGTGACGCGACCGAGCGACCGGCCCTCCGCATCGAAGACGTTGGCGGCGTCCGCACCACGCCAGAGCAGCTCGGAGAGCGCCTCCCGCAGCGACGCCGTGGCCGGCAGCGACGGTCCCCCAGGTGCCGTGCCCGGCGTCAGCGCTGCCGCGGCTGCGGTGAGCGAGAGGAGCCGCAGGGAACGGTCCGACACGCCGATCAACTGCGACACGAACCGATCGGCCGGTCGCCGGACGAGTTCTGCCGGGCGGTCGTGCTGCAGCAGCCGGCCGCGACGCATCACCGCCACCTTGTGGCCGAGCCGGAAGGCCTCGTCGATGTCGTGCGTGACCAGGATGATGGTCGTGCCGAACCGGCGCTGGAGGTCGAGCAGGTCCTCCTGCGCCTTGGCGCGGATGATCGGGTCGAGCGCACCGAACGGCTCGTCCATCAGCAGCAGGTTCGGGCCCGCCGCGAGCGCCCGGGCCACGCCCACGCGCTGCTGCTGGCCCCCCGACAACTCGTGCGGGTATTTCCGGGCGTAATCGGCCGGGTCGAGCTGGAAGACGGCGAGCAGCTCCTCGACCCTCGCCCGGATCCGCGATGCGTCCCAGCCGAGCAGTCTGGGCACCGTGCCGATGTTCTCGGCCACGGTGCGGTGCGGGAACAGCCCGAGCCCCTGGATGGCATACCCGATCCGTCGGCGCAGCAGGTGCGCGGGTTCACCGGAGGTGGCGGCGCCGTCGATCAGCACGCGGCCGGAGGTCGGCTCGACCAGCCGGTTGATCATGCGCAGGACCGTGGACTTGCCGGAACCTGACGTGCCGACGATGGTCGTGATCGTGCGCGGCTCGACGATCATCGACACGTCGTCGACCACGACCGTGTCGTCGTAGCGCTTGCAGAGGTGCTCGAGCGTGATCACGCCGGGACGCGCCGCGCGAGGTCGGCGAGCGCGTCGAGCACGACCGCCGCCGAGAAGGCGAGCACGACGGTCGGGATGGCGCCGAGCAGCACGAGGTCTATCGCCGTCTGGCCGATGCCCTGGAAGACGAACGCGCCGAAGCCGCCGCCGCCGATCAGCGCCGCGATCGTGACGAGGCCGATGTTCTGTACCAGCACGATGCGGATGCCGGTGAGCAGCGTCGGCAGGGCGAGCGGCAACTCGACTTCGCGCAGCACCTGCCCGTCGGTGAAGCCCATCCCGCGGGCCGCGTCGACGGCGGCGGGCGACACGCGGGCGAGGCCCACGATCGTGTTCGCGACGATCGGCAGCAGCGAGTAGAGGAACAGCGCCACCGCCGCCGGCGCGGCGCCGATGCCGCTCACGCCGAGCGCGGCAAGCGCCGGCCACGCCGCCGCGAGCGCCGCCAGCGGTGCCATCAGGATCCCGAACAGCGCAATGGAAGGGACGGTCTGCACGAAACTCAGGGCCCCGAA